>CBFGSX010000043.1:0-12403 GCA_965651535.1 uncultured Alphaproteobacteria bacterium
TCGGCAATGCCCGGGCCTTGATCGGACACCTCGAAGCGCACGGCAGATCCCTCTTCGCGTGCGCGCAACGTCACCACACCGCCCGGTGGCGAGAACTTGACCGCGTTCGACAAAAGATTCGTCAGCACCTGCATCATCCTGTCGCTATCGGCCAGAACACGTGACGACTCGAGCCCTTCGTTTTCTTCGATGACCGTACCGACGCCGTGCCGTTCAGCATAGGCCGCGTTCGCCTCCACCGCCTGCCGTATCGCCTCGGCCGCCGAAACGGGGCGATAATCAAAGACCATACGCCCGGATTCAATCTTTTCCACATCGAGAATATCGTTGATCAGACGCACCAGACGCTCGCAATTATTATAAGCGATCGACAACAGATTGCGCGCTTCCGACGACAAACCGCCCGCCACGCCACCCATGATCAGCCCCAGCGAACCGCGGATCGACGTCAGCGGCGTGCGCAATTCGTGACTGACGATGGAGATAAATTCGTTCTTCATCCGCTCGATCTGTTTGCGCTCGGAAATGTCACGGCAGGTGACGGCAAAACCGTTAGGCAGACGCGTCACCTGATGCAGCAAAAAGCGCTCCGTGCCGGAGCTGCCGTCAAGGGCGTATTCCACCTCCTCGCCCGCATCAGATAAGAATAATTCAAGAAAATGCTGCCGGATTTTTTCGTCGCTCTCATCGACATACGGAAAGACGGATTCGATCCTCATCCCCTCGCGCAGGGGTGAAATGCCACGCCAGATCGCCTGCGCCGCCGGGTTGCAGTATTCCAAAACGAAAGCGCTTTCGTTTCGTGCGTCGGTACGAAACAGAAAAAAACCATGCGCGCTGCCTTCGGCGGCGGCACGGAAATCCATATCCTTGCTGCGCAGTTTATGCTCGGCTGTGCGAATGCGGCACAAACCCATCAAGGCGGCGATAATCGCCGACAGCAGCACCGCATAGGTCACACACACCGCGATGACAAGCACGTTTACAAGACGCGCCTCCTCCTGCCGCGAAGCCGGCCTGTTCTGGCGCAGGGATTTTCTTTCATGACCCAAAATCGTATCGGCGGCCATCAGCGGCCCGAACATCATAAAGGAGCGCCGCGCCTGGCCTTGGCTGTCCAGCCTCTCATAAGCAAGTGAGTCTGTGGATCTTCTCACCTCCTCGGCAAGATTGTCTAGATTTTGTTTGCTGATTGCCTCAAAAGCGGCGACATTTTCCATCTGCTCCGGATCATCGACGATTTGCGCGCGCAAATCGGCAAAGGCCGCGTCGATCTCCTCGGGTTGAGGCATTTCCGCGCGATGCAAACCGCCATTGACGCGCATCAGGATTTTGTTTGTTCTGTCGATGATATTTTCGGAATAGGCCACAAGCGCCCCAACCTCGTGCATTCGGTTCTTCTGGCCGTAATAAAAATAGGCCTGCACAACGATCAGGCATAAAAACAGACCAAACCCAAAGGCCGCCGCATAGATCGGGGCCGAAACCCTTTTGGACTCAGACGGAATCATGACGTTTTTCTCCCATAGCCGCGAGCGCCTTTCGAGATTTTTCAAAGGATTTTTCGATGTCCCGGTGAATAATCTCAAGCTCCATTTTGGGGGCATGACCCGCCTTATTCTCCAGCTCGCGTGCAAGAACGGATAATTCGTTCAACCCGATCTGTCCTGCGCTGGAGGCCAGCTTGTGCGCCGACATGATGGCCGAAACGCGGTCGCCTTCGGCAATCGCCAGTTCGATCAGACTGATAGCGCGCTGCGCGTTGCGAATGAAGGACTCGACGACTTGCGGAAATTCCTCACGAAGAATTCCGCGCAAGGCCTCAATCGCCTCTTCGTCCACCACGCCGGACGGGGATCGGGGCTTATCTTTCATAAAACGCATCGCTCACCACCGTTTTCATAGGTTTCAACAGATATTGCAGGACGGTTTTTCTTCCCGTGATAATGTCGGCCTGCACCGTCATGCCGGGCAGGACGATGTTTCGTTTCGGGTCGCTTCCGACAAAAGTCTGATCGAGACCGATTTTCATTTTATAAAATGAATCGCCGTCCTCATTCTGAAAGGTCGAGGCCGACACACTGCGCAGCTTGCCGGATACCGCGCCGTGCCGCGCAAAATCATAAGCCGATATCTTGATTTTTGCCGCCTGTCCCGGCTTCAAATTGCCGATATCGGCAGGCGACGCCACCGCTTCGACGATCAACTCCTCGTCCAGAGGCACGATCTCCATCAGCAGCTTGCCGGATTCCACCACCGCGCCGCGCGTGCGCACATTCAAACCCTTCACGATGCCGCGCACAGGCGCCGTCACTTCGGTGCGGTGCGCCGCGCTTTGCAGCTTGACGATCGTCTGGTTCACCTCGGACAGCTCCGCTTCGGTCTGACCAAGATTTTTCATTGCTTCCTGCCGCAGATCCGCCTCGAGGGATTGCAAGCGGTTGCGTGCCTCAGTCAACGCGTCGCGCGCGCGTTTTTCCTGACTGCGCGTCTCTTCCAACTGCCCGCTTATCTGTATCCATTCGCGCCGGCTGGCCAAGGCCGTCAATTTCGAGCCGACGCCCTGCGCGGCCATTTTCTCGTGGATATCCGCTTCTTCCTTCAAAATCGCGGCATTCTTCTCGAGCGCGCGCCGCGCGGCAGACAAAGCCTCGATCTCTTTTTGACGTTGGGCGATCTGGTCATCCAGCACCGCCATCTGATTGCCGCGCGCTTCTTCCATCGATTGCAGGATGTCGCGCTCCTCCGGCGTCAGGATCGTCGCCTCGCCGCCCATCGCATAGCTGCGCAGCCGCGCCGCCTGCATCGCCAGCGCTTTTTGCCGCGCCAGCATTTGCCCCAGATCGGCGCGCGCCGTCGTATCGTCGAAGCGGATCAAGGGCTGGTCTTTTTCCACCACCTGTCCTTCCTCAACCAGAATTTCGCGCACAATGCCGCCCTCCAGATGCTGGATCGCCTGCAAATGGCTCGACGGCACGACTTGTCCCGTCGATTTGGCGACCTCCTCGACGGGGGACACGGCAGCCCACGCGATAAACGCCGCAACGAAAAATCCGATCATCAGCACCGTCATGCGCCAGACGGGCGCAAGCGGTTTTTCCTCGGCCTCGGTATCGCGCAGAATGCCTTTTTCCCCGCCCGTGAACAGCCACGCGTTTTCTTCATCGGTCATGTCCCGCCTCCTTTCGTCTTGTCAAAGACCTGTCCGGGACGCCGACATGAACCAATTCGCCGCGGTCCAGCACGAAAATCTGATCGGCCAGCCGGGCGTGATCGTCGCGATGCGTGACCATGACGATTGTTTTCTTCCCACGCCAGCGCTCGAGATTGCGGCGGAAAGCGCGGTCGTTTTCCGCGCCAAGCGAATGTGACGCCTCGTCGAAAAGCAAAATGGCCGCCGGGCGCAAATAGGCCCGCGCCAGATTGAGTCGCTGTTTCAACAGGAACGGCACGGCCTGCGCGTTTTCTCCGGCAAGCACCGTATCAAGCCCGTGCGACAGCGCATCGACCTCGTCTGCGGCGCAAGCCATCTCCAGCGCCTCGCGCAGCCCTTCTTCGGTCGCTTGCGGCGCCGCCAGCAGCAAATTGTCGCGGATCGTGCCGGGAAAAAAATGGGCCGATTGCGGCACATAGGCGATCGCATCGCGCAACGCCGACGGGTCGCGCTGGCGGATATCCATGCCGTCAATGCGCACGCAGCCGCTTTGCGGCGTATACAGCCCCATGATCGTCTTGAGCAGCGTCGATTTCCCCGAGCCGTTCGCGCCGCGCACGGCCACAATCTGTCCGGCCTTGATACGGAAACTGACGCCCAGCAGCGCCGGCTCGCTTTCCGCCGCATAGCGCAAGCCGACGCGATAAAATTCAATCTCACCGCGCAGCGACGGTATTTTATGCGCGCCCGGCTCCGCCTCGCTTTCCGGCGGCAAATCGACGACGCGCTTGATCTGACCCATCGTCGCGGCCAGCTGCTGGAGCCGCGTCATCGAAGCGCAGCACACCTGAAGCGGCGACACCACGCGCCAGATCAAAATCATCGACGCCACCAGCGCGCCGACGCTCAAGCTCTGGTCGATCACCGCCGTCACCCCGACCGTCAGCGTCGCCGTCGCGCCCAAAGTCATCAGCGCATAGGAAACGGTTTCCAAATTCTGCGCCTGGAGCGCCGCGCGTTCGCTGAGACGGGCGGAATCGTCGGACAAGACGGCATAGCGGCGGCGCCATGCTTCTTCCATGCCGTCGAGGCGCAGCTCACGCAATTTGCTGACCGTTTCCAGCACGAATTCCTGACGCTTGGCTCCGGCTAGGGACGCCGCCGCGCCGGTTTCGCGGAAACGGCCGAAACTGGCGGCGATCAGCACCCCGTAAGCGGCTACCAGCCCAAGCGGCACCAGCGCCAGCACCGGCGACAACAGTGCCATGACCGCAAGATATACCGCCACCAGCGGCATTTCGAACAGCAGCGGCGCAAGCGCGCCGGTAAAAAAATCGCGCACGGATTCAAAATCGCGCAACCGTGCCACCTGCGCCGAGACGGAAGCACGCTCGGTCATGGCCGAAGGCAGGGAAAGAAATTTCCGAAAAACCCGATGGCTGATGACATGATCGAGGCGCGCGCCGAAATAGGCCAGCTGGCGGCTGCGAATGGCGCGCAAGCTCAGCTCGACGCCGAAAGCCAGCACCGCGCCCAGTAAAAAAGGCCACAGCACCGAAACAGATCCCGCCATGATGATCTGGTTATAGACGGCCATGTTGTAGAGTGTCGGCCCCAAAGCCGCCAACCCGATCAACAGGCTGATCGCCAGAATATGCGCGGCCACGGGCGCAAAACGTCTGAGATCGTCGGTAAATCTTTGTCGCATTCTTGCGTTCACCGCCCTTCCGCCGTTTGACCGAAAAAGGCGATGTTCTGTGCGCTTTCCTTGAGCAGGCCGCGATCGAGAAAGAAATGCCGGTTCGACAGCATCAGAATATTCTGGTCATGCGTGGCAAGAATGACGGTTTTTTCTCCGCGACACGCCCCCAGATATTGAAACAACGCATTATAGCCCGGCTTGTCCAGCGTGCGATCGGCGTCATCGAATAGCAGGATCGCCGGATCATGCGCCAGAACGCGCGTCAAGGCGATGCGCTGTTTCACGCCCGGCGGCACGGGATCGCCGTGATGATCGCCCAAGACCGTATCATAGCCATGCGGCAGATGATGGATGACGCGATCCAGCTCGAGAATGCGGCACGCTTCGATGGCGCGCGCAACGGCGTCTTCGCTTTCGTCGAAACCCGTCAGATTTTCAAGGATTGTCCCTTTGTAAATCGTCCCCGTCTGCGGCATATATCCGACATGGTGCCGCAACGCACCGGATTCGTGCCGCGACGGATCGATCGCGCCGTCAAGACGCAAAGCCCCCGCGCTGGGCTTCCGCACCCCGGCCATAAGTTGCAACAGCGTCGTCTTGCCGCTGCCCTTGGCGCCGTTGATCGAGATCATCTCACCCGGCAGACATTCCAGATTGATATGATGCAGAATCTCGCGGCCGTCGACCGCATACGAGACGCGCTCGAGCGACAGCGCGCCTTCGGGCGGCGGCAACGCGGCGTTTTCGCGCGAACATAACGGCAAGGCAAAAAGCGCATCGGCCTGCGCGCGCGCCACCGCCAGATCTTGCGTGCGCAACCATGTCCCTAGCACGCGCTGCACCGGTTGGATGGCACGACCCGCCAACAAGGTGCAGGCCGTCAGTCCGCCGACGCTGAGTTGGTTGTCCAGCACAAGAAACGCTCCGGCGGTCGCCGTCAGGATCAAGGAAAGCTGTCCGAACACCGCGCTTAAGATTCCCGCCGCGCCGCTTTCCAGCGCCACCGCATGGCTGGCGCGCGTCGCTTCGTCCTGATACGGCGCATAGCGCGACACCAGACGGCTTTCGATGCCGAAGGATTTTACCGCATGAATGCCGGATAATATCTGCACGATGAAACCCATTTTCCGGTCATCAACTTCGGCGCGCACCGCCAGCGCCGCCTTGAGCCGATTGCCGACATAAACGGCCGTCACGGCAAAGACCGCCAGCAACGCCAGCGGCACCAAAACCAAAACCCCGCCCAGATAGGCAATAATCCCAAGGAAAATAGCAATGAACGGCATATCGATCACGGCGGTCAATGCCTGACCGCTGTAAAATTCGCGCAGCCGCCCCAGCGCCATCATGTTCTGGAGATGCGCCGCCGGTTCCACACGCGCGAATTCCGTCAGATCAGCACGAGTCAGATGGTCGATCGCCGCGCGGCCGACCTCGTCCTCCTGCCGCGACGCAGCGCGGGCGGTCAGCTGTGCGCGCGCCAGACGCAGCAAGGTCTCGCACAGCAGCGCGGCGACAACGCCCGAAACCAAAAGCGTCAGCGTGCCATAGGATTGATGGGGAATGATTCGGTCATAGACCTGGAGCATCATGATCGGCAGCGCCAAAGACAAAACATTGATCAACAACGCGATTAAAAAATGCCATTTTAGCGCCGCCTTCAGCCGGTTGCGCAAAGGCCTGTCCGTCTGCGGTATCGGCTGGATCAGCAGGTCGATCAGGCGGAAACGGGGAAATTCCATCGCGGTCATCAGGTGCATCCGATTGAATTTTAGGCGTCAAGTCACAATAAAATCCTAGAAATCCCTCATACGCGCGTGTTTGAATCACGCGCCTTGAACGGTAAAGCTCTGCGCGATGCTGGCCGTGTCCTGATTGCCCGTCTCGACGGCATAGACGGTCGCATTCAGCACGATGTCGCCGCCCGCGTAATCGCCCGGCGCGCTCAAAGTCAGACCGGCCAGATCGCCTGCCTCGAGCGTCCACGAACCGTCGCCGTTATTCAGCCCCGCCGACAGCACGAAATCCAACGGCACGCCCGAAAGAACGACGCTCAGGCTTTCCGATCCGTCCGTATCGTTCAGTGCCGCCGAAAGATCCAGCGCAATCGGCGACGACCAGCTTCCCGAGACATCATTGGCCAGCAAGAACGGCGTATCGGCGACAGGCTCGATATGAATCGGAATACTGCCGATGCTGGTTGCCTGATCGCCGTTGGCCACTTCCTCCGACGTGACACTAATGGACAAGGCAAGGCTGCCGCTCCATTCCGGCGGCGGCACAAAGGACACGTTGCCGATATCGCTTGGGTCGACGCTCCATGTGCCGTTGCCGTTATCCGTCGCGTTCAAAAGCGACGCGCCCGGTGGCAAATCCCAGATCGTGATGGCGACGATACTTTCCGACCCGTCATTATCCGCCAGAGAAACGCCCAGATTCAACAAAACGGGCTGATCCTCGGTGCCGCTTTGCGTCAGCGCGGAAAGAATTGGCGCATCGGCCACGGCGGAAATGCTGATATTGCCCACGACCGAAACCGCGCTGGAATCGCCTTCTTCCTCGGTCGAAACGGCCACGACGGTAAAGGTCGCGTCACCGCTCCAGTTCGGCGGCGGGATCAATTCGACATCGTTGATATTCGCCAGCGGAATCGTCCACGAGCCGTCGCCGTTGTCGATCCCGACATTGACAACGAAACCCGGCGGCAGATCGCGGATGACAAGGCTTAGCACCTCGGAGCCGTCCGTATCGTTCAACGCCGCCGTGATGGAAATTGGAATACCCGCGCTGTCCTCGGCGCCCGAAGCCGGATCGACGCTCAGGGACGGCGCATCGGCCACGCCGACCACGATGAAATCCGGCGTGGCCAGAGGCAGCGTAACCAGCGTGATGAGCCGCGCCTGGAACACCAGAGTGAAATCGTCGGCATTATCCTCGGGCAGATGCAGATAAAGATTGTTCAGCTCGGCCACCGTCATGCGCCAGACGCCGCCGCCCATATTCGTGCCCTGGCTGAAGGTTACATCGGCTGGAACCCCCGTAAATTCAAGATAGGACACAAGCCCCAAAATGGCGACAATCAACCCCGGCGCGTCGGATAAAAGCACCGAACTGCCTTCCATCACCACGTAATCATCGGACAGGCTGCCCAGATTGATCCCGATTCCGACCCCGACGCCAATACCGATTCCGGCGATGCCGATACCAAGGAACAGATTAATCTCGTTCGTTAGCGGATTGCCGAAGGACACGGAAAAATCCTGCGGTGCGCTGCGTATGCTGGAGTAATCGTTGTCGTGCGCGACAGCAAAAGCGCGCAGATGCACCGTGCCTTCGTAGTCATACGGCGCGATCACCTGTAGCCCCGCCAGCTGCGCCGCCGTCACCGTCCATGTATTGTCGCCGTTATTGTGCCCCTGATTGAGCGCGAAGCCGTCCGGCACGCCGTCGATCACATAGGTCAGGCTTTCCGATCCGTCCGTATCGGCCAGCGTGCCGGAAACGGTGATCGACGCGTTGTTATTGCTCGGCACCGCGCTGCCCGAGGCGGTCACGCTCGGCACATCGGCCACCGCCGTGACCGTCACATCCAGCGTTGTGTTCTGGGTAGCGATTGATCCGTCGCTTTCCTCGCTGGTCGCCGTGACGGTCAGGGTAAAATCGGCGTCGCTGTCGGGCGGCGGCGTAATCGTCAATCCCGCCAGCTGCGCCGAAGTCAACTCCCATACCCCGCCGCCCAAGAATGTTCCGGCGGAAAGCACCGCCCCTGCGGGCACGCCGGAAATCGTGACCGTCAAAATCTCGGACGGATCGGTCAAAGCCGCTGCAATATCCAGCGCGATGGCCGCATCCTCGTTTCCAGTTGCATTATTCACCGTCAAATCCGGCACATCCGCTACCGGATCGACCGTCACCGTGATCGTATCCGAGATCGTCGCCTGTCCGCCTGCATTTTCCGTGGCGATGGCCGTCACCGTCAGGTTGATCGTACCGCTGTAATTGGCGGGCGGCGTGACCGTCAGCCCCGCCAGATCGCCCGGCGCCAACGACCAGCGCCCCGGCCCGGCATAGACCCCCGCCGAGAAAACCGTGCCGTCCGGAAATCCCGTAATCAACAGGCTCAATGTCTCGGAGCCGTCATTGTCGTTGAGGCTGGCGGCAATCGTCAGGGGAATTGCCGTGTCCTCGTCGCCCGTGACATTCGCCGTTACCAGCAGATCCGGCGTATCGGCGGCGGCATTGACCGTCACGTTCAACGTATCGCCGATGCTGGCGGTCGTGCCGTTTTCCGAAGATGATGCCGTCACCGTCAAAACAAAATCGTCATCCGATCCGGCGTCAGCGTCCACGAGCCGTCGCCATTGTCGATCCCCGCCGATAACACCGCCCCCGCAGGGACGCCGGAAATCGTAATACTCAAACTCTCCGACCCGTCCGTATCGGTCAACGCGGCATTGATGGAAAGCGCAATCGGCGTGCCTTCGTTACCGCTGGCATCCGTCACGTTCAGCAACGGCGTATCGGCCACGCCGCCCACCGTCACATCCAGATTCTGGACGTTTTGCGCCGTCTGGCTGTTTTCGCTGGCAATCGCCGTCACCGTCAGATTGATCGTGCCGCTGTAATGTTGTGGCGGCGTGATGGTAAGACCTGCCAGCTGCGCCGAAGTCAATGCCCACACCCCGCCGCCCAGATCGGTTCCGGCGGAAAGCGTCGCGCCTGCGGGCACGCCGCTGATTTGAACGGCAAGCGTTTCCGAGCCGTCATTATCCACCAGCGACGCGGCGATATTCAGCGCGATGGCCGTATCCTCGTTGCCGTTGGCGTTGTTGACCGACAAATTCGGCACATCCGGCACGCCCGCAACCGTCACCGACAGAATCTCGGTATTGATCGCCAGATCGCCGGCATCGTCCGAGATGGCGCGCACGATCAAATTGAAATCCGTATCGCTGTGCAAGGGCGGCGTGATCGTCAATCCCGCCAGCTCGGCCGGCGTCAATGTCCATGTGCCGTTGCCATTGTCGATCCCCGCCGACAAAACCGCGCCCGTCGGCACGTTCTCGATCACGATCGACAAAATTTCCGTGCCGCTTGCGCCCGCGCCCAAGGCCGCCGCAATATCCAGCGCGATGGCCGTATCTTCGTCGCCGCTGGCATTTTGCACCGTCAGATCGGGCACCGAGGCCACGCCCGTGATCGTCACGGTGAACAGATCGCTGACCGAGGCGGTCGTCATGTTCTCGGAAGAAATCGCCGTCGCCGTTAAAACCAGATCGCCGCTCCAGCCCGCAGGCGGCATCAGCGTCAGCCCGACAAGCTGGGCGGGGGTCAACGTCCATGTGCCGTTGCCGTGATCGATCCCGGCGGAAAGCGTCGCGCCCGCAGGCACATTGGAGATCGTGACCGCCAAAGTCTCCGACCCGTCCGTATCGTTCAAGCTGGCGGTAATATCGAGCGGGATGGGCGTATCCTCGGCACCGCTGGCATCCAGCGCCAGTATATTCGGCGGCGTGGCAATGCCGTTGACCGTCACCGGAATCGCGCCGCCCGCGCTTTCCGTCTCGCTGCCCAAACTGGCCGTGGCCGACACGCTCAGATTGATGACGCCGCTGTAATATTGCGGCGGCGTGAGCGTCAAGCCGATCAGCTCGGCCTGTGTCAGCGTCCATGTGCCGTTGCCGTTGTCAATGCCCGCGGACAGCACGGCCCCCATTGGCACGTTCCCCAGAAGGATCGATACCGTGCTGCCCGCGGTGGGAGAGAGGACGGAGATGGTCAAAGGAATGGCCTGGTTTTCATTGCCGTTGGCGGCGCTGGCCGATACCACGGGCGGCAGCAATCCGGAACCGGGGGTCGTCCCCGGCGGCGAGCCGCCGACAATATTCACGGAAGACCCGTCCAATGAAATTGACGGCCCGTCCCCGCTTGCACCGCTTCCCGAGGCGCGGCCTGCAAACGCGTCACCCGCAGGCAAAACAAAGGACGATCCGAAATCCTCTGCGGCTTTGCCGTCATCGCCGACCGCCGCGCCGCGACTCGCGGACGGCGCGGAAACGGGCGGCGCAAGATGGCCGTCGCCGTCTTGAAACAGAAAATAATTTTTTGGATCTTCGTCGCTCAGGCCGCGCTTGAGGTTTTGCAGCGTCTCGGAGATTTTCTCCCAATAACCTTCCGGCGCTTCGGGCTTGGCGCCGTATTGCACGGCGCTGTAAACAAGGCTGTTATCCTTGAACTCGCTGCTTGGGTCGTATCCCTGATGCAGGCGCGCATCGAGAGCATCCGGCATATCCGGCAATAAACCCTTCGCCATTTGACCCACAACCTTCCTGACAGCGCGGAAGAATTTCCGCACGCGTTTTTTCTTTTCATTTTACGCGCCGCATTGTTAAGCGCGGGCTAAGCGCGAAACACACATGCGTATCTTTTGTTCTTCGGAAATTTTTCATGCACCATTCCTATAATGGAAATCATGCGAGCCAATTCCGTTGCCCTGTTTTCCGAGGACACCCTCCCGCGCGTGCTGATCGTCGAAGACGATCCGCTGATGCGGCATATGCTGACCGATCACATGACGCAAAACGGCTATGAATGCGTCGCCGCCGAAGACGGCGAGCAGGCGCTCGAGAAATTGCGGCAGGATTCCGGTTTCGCCCTGGTCATCGCCGACCGCAAAATGCCGGGCATGGATGGTTTGTCCCTGCTGCGGAAAATGCGCAAACACGCGCAGCTTTATCACATTCCGGTTATCTTCCAGACCAGCGCCCTGTCGCCGCAGGATATTTCCGAAGGCATCAAGGCCGGGGCGTATTATTATTTGACCAAGCCGTATCAGGAAGACGTGCTGCTGTCGGTGGTCAAGGCGGCGCTGCGCGCGCGTCGGCAAAGCGAGTCCTTTCAGCGCCGTTTGGCGCGGCAGGACGAAGCCGTCATCCACATGACGCGTGGCGAATTCGAAGTTCGCACGCCGCTCGAGGCTGAAAATCTGGCGTTTCTTCTGGGCAGCGCCTATCCCTATCGCGAGATCGCGGTGTCGGGTCTTTACGAGCTTTTACTCAACGCGATCGAACACGGCAATCTGGGCATCGGATTCGAAGAAAAATCCCGCCTTCTCGAAGAAGGCCACTGGGAAAAGGAGATCGACGCGCGGCTGCACCGTTCCGAAAATCTCCAAAAAACGGTCAAAGTCGTCTTTGCCCGCAACAACGACCAGATCGAGGTGGTCATCGCCGATCAGGGGCCGGGTTTCGACTGGAAACCCTATCTCGAGATCGAGCCGTCGCGCGCCACCAGCGCCAACGGGCGCGGCATCGCCAAGGCCAATCTGCTCTGCTTCGATCAGATTCTCTATCACGGCAGCGGCAGCAAGGTGCATATCATCAAACGCACCTCGCCCGCGACATTTTCCTGAAAGAATTATCCCGCCTGCAATAACGGATAGCTTCTATTCTTTAACCACGAAGAACACAAAGAGCACGAATGGGTTTATAAGAATCACCTCTCCCCTCGCGGGAGAGGTCGGCCACGCGATAGCGTGGTCGGGAGAG
>CBFGSX010000044.1:0-11839 GCA_965651535.1 uncultured Alphaproteobacteria bacterium
AATGTGGCGAGCTCGACTGCGCCGCCGGAAAAAGAGCCGGAGCAACAACAGCCAGCAACCCGCAAAGGGTTTTCTTTATCAAATGGTTAAATGCAGTTAACTCAATTTTATGTATAATTATGCGACAGTAGAGGCGATTGACCCCTTTTCGCCGCTCCAAGGAGGCCGTCATGTCCCTTTCCGATTCTCCCGATTCCGGCTTTCGCCAGAATATGTTGGATTTTGAAACGGTTGAAAAAATGATCGACGACGATCTGCACGCCAAGGAAGAGCATGACGCGACACATCCTTTTGTTGCGGCGGCCCGGTCGTTCGATAAGGCGAAGACCCCCCAACAGAAAACCGAGGCCGTGAAGGCGATGCTGGAACATGGTGAGATGTTCGAGGCGATGCATGCGCTAGACGAAAACGCGATCTCGGCTTTGCCGGGAACGCAAAAAATCGTCAATATTGTGCGTCAATCCGTTTTTGCGCGCAACGCGCTTCTCTCGGGTGATGCGCGCAGCTATGGCAGCATTGTCAATACAAGCTTGCCGCGTTTTATCGAGGAAGGAAACGATCCCGATCTGGCGGCGGCGGCGTCTTTGGCACTGGATCATGCTACATTGACTCTGGCACATGATTACCCGGAGGCGCAGGCGGGGCTGATCGGTTATGCCTCGGCCTTGTATCAGGCGTCGTCGAATGAGAATTTTGCGCGTCAGGCCGAAGGATGGACCAACCGCGAAAAAGCCGTTGCGATATTGCACGAAGCGGCTGTCGCCGCCAAGGATCTGGCCGAGCACGACCCGGCCCTGTTTGGTTTGGTTGGAAATGCGCTTAACCTGAAATACGATTATCTCGACAATGCTGACTTAACCGGCGTGCGTGAAAATGATGCGAAAGACCCGGTTTTTCGTGAGGCGCTTAAGCGCTAGTTGACATCGTAGCCATAGCGATAACGGTAGACGTCGTTCGGTGAAAAGCCGGGGTCATGGCGGTCGCGCCTGTGAAGAACAGGCTCGCATAAATCTTTAACAAGGATATAGGCGTTCTGGGCAAAGGTTTCCAGATGCGAGCCTTTTGGCGCGCTCATAAATACGTTTTCATGTATTTCCAGCAGGCGCGCGATCTTTTGTTCCGGCGTTTCGGTTCGGGGAGGCAGGCGGTGCGCGCGCTGCACGGCCTCTATCATCAGGCGGTTTCGCATTTTGTTTCTTTCCTGCGCCGTCAGGGCCTCTTGGCTGTTTGGTGTAACAGGTTCGTCTTGCGGGCAGGAGAGGGCTTCAAGCGTATCTTTGTAAATCAGGGTGTAAAGAGCGTCCGTGTCGCATTTTTCCTTGTCATTCATTCCCTCGCGGGTTTCGAAATACATTTTCAACAGCGTTTCCGCATAGGTTTTGTGGCCGTAAAGCAGGAAGGATCGAATCAACGTGTCCGGAACGCTATCGGGATAAAGCGCGTCGTTTAAGTCTGACGCGTACCAGAGCTCCGTTTTCTTTGCGGCGGCAAAGGCGGCGATATTCGATAAGTGCCCCCGGCAGGTCTGGACAATAGGAGCGGGCTCAGCGGGCATTTCCGTCAGCTCTTCCAGACATGTTTCACGGTCGTCCGGGTGCTGGCAGAATAACTCGTTCAATATGAAATACTCCTGATAGCTCGTCCAGAAATTGTGTCGGAAATGGTCATCCGGCAACATCATGGACAAAGCGTCGGTCACGGGTGCGCGATAGGCCGGCTCCCTGACCGCCCAGAAGTTTTTAAAGGCGATCGATTCGATTTGATCGATATAAGAAGGGTTCAAGTCTTCCGTGCAGTAGAGAAGGCTCGTGATCGCGTCCAAAACCTCATCTGGATATTCTTCTTCTATGATACGGCACCAGTCTGCCATGACCGGGTCCAGATTATGCGTGTATTGCAATGTGGCGTCGCTCAGGGCTTTCTCGGCTGTCGCGCGGCGTAATTCCTCGTCCGTGATCTGTTCGTAAATATCCAGATTGCTATAAAGGGATTCCTCATATGCGCTCATATCTTCGGGACAGTGCTCGAGAATGATCACGTTGCATTCGGCGATAAAATCTATGTCAGCGCTTTGGTTTTCCCGCTTTTGCGCATCGCGTAGCAGGAGGATATGGCGGAGAATGGTGTCAAAAAGAGGATTACCTCTTTTTTCCGCAGGGCTGATCTGAAAAAGCGCCTCTTCAGCAAAGGCCAGGCGCTCGCAATCGGTTGGAAAATAGCGAATGTTGAAAAAGTGTTGTTGGAATTCCTCGGCCTGTGTTTGCTGGCGTCGTGTTTTTCGTGTTGTGCCGAAAAGTCCGAGCATATCGTCGCTATCACGTGCAGAAAGCGAATCGAGGAATTTCTCCCAAGGCTGAAAATCGTCGGCATTTCTGTCATAATGCATGACCCAGATTAGGGTGTTGTAGCGTATATGTCAACAGCACCCAAAGGCTTATCGGGCCATCTTTTCTTCCAGTGCCTGGCGCATTTCGGGATCCAGCAAAGTGTCCTCTGTTGCCGGTCGCCAGTCGTTGAAGCGCTTGTGCAAAAAGGGAGTCTGTCGTCCCGGAAAGAATAATTTGACCTCAACGATCTCAGCCAGCAGGACTTTAACGGACGCGCCGTCCTCGAGGATGAAATCCTCCGGGTCGGCGGCGATGGGCCTCAGAAGGACATAAGCTTCGACCGATGCGCCGTCCCTTTTTGCGACTTTGGCGATATCTTTTATGCCGTAGTGTAAATAGGGCGGCTTGAGGTCGCGCACCTCGTCCAGATTATGGATAAAAACACCATACGTCTCGTCAGGAAAAGGTGTGAAGGCGAAATGCGTCTCCGGCGTCAAGGTAAGGCGGGCCGATTGTTCGGATTCGTTCACGCCTTCGATACTCCACAAAGCTTGACCCGGCAGGACGGTTTGGTCGTTGAGACTCTCGTAAATTTCGCGCAGCGCAAGGATGCGCTGCTTGACAAGAGCCTCTTGTCCGAAGCCGGGTTTCTGCGAGTCTTCGCTTGAATAGCGCGTCACCAGAGCAGCAAAGTCCGGCTCGCGGCCGAGCAGCTTCTCATAGAGCATGGCAACGGCGATCGGCAGGGATTTGCCGTCCGGCGTGAGGGTCTGGGCGGCGGCGGGCGCGACCCAGAGAAACAAAAGAAGAAGCAGAGCGGTCAGGCGAAACATGGCTCATTCAGTCTAGTGCGTCGGTGTCTTCCCGTAAAGGGTAACGCGCAGTCACGTGTTAAAGGCGGCGGCAACCTCTTCGAACAGGGCCAGAACCTCGTCGCCCAGCGTATAGACGACAACGGCAATCGCCAGCGCAACCCCCGCGGCAATCAGGGAATATTCGATGGCGGTCGCGCCGTGTTCGTCACTCGGCCAGGTGGAGATTGGACAGTTCCCGGCTGATTTGTCTGAAAGCATCTTCAAGGTCACTCTGGGTTGGGGCGTTGTAGTATTTATTGGCATCGGTCGCGCAATCCTCGTAGAGCGCGCGCGTCGTGGCGTTCAGCGAGGTGGCGAAGGTGATGGTGTAGACCGTGATCCCGAGGGATTTGGCGTATTCGCAGGTTTCAGCCATGCGCGCATTGGCAATGCTCAAAGCGGTGTTGCGGCTGGTCGTGCCCAGCACGTTCGCGCTGACGCGGCGATAGGCCGTCTCGTCCGAACGCTGATCGTTGCAGCCCGAACTCCAGCGGTCGCCCTGACAGTAAATCGTGTTGTCGCCGTCGGTCATCATCACGATCACCTTGCGCGCGTCGTCGTCGTCGAAAGCGCGACCTTCGGTGAAAGGTTCTTCGGGCGACAGGACGCGCACGCCCCACGCCATGCCGACATTGCCCAACGTGCCGCCGCGATTCCACGCCGTCAGCGCGTCGATATGCGCCAGCATATTCGCGCGCCCGGTTTGCAATGGAATGATGGGCGACGGACAGCCCATATTCGGATGCCGCCAATAATTGCTGTTGCGGCTCGATCCGACGCTGTCCAGCGGGCCGGAAGGCATATTGAGATTCAAGCTACCATTGTCGTGGCGCCAGTTATTGTCCCACGGGTTGCCGGTGCTGGCGGTGTCGAGCCAGCGGAACGGCGTCCAATAGCCGCCCGCCGCTACCGACGTGTCGTAGACGTCGTGCGGATAGGGGCGCTCATAGACGCAGCCCCACCACGCCGTATTGTCGGACGGATCGTATGGCGCGTAAGCCGTGCCCAGCCAGTTCACGACATACGGGTTGTCGACAATCGACGGAGCCACGGATCCGGGATTGACCATCGCAGCATAAGGCACGATGGCGATGCGGATCTGGTCTTCTTCGTCGACGCGGTCATAGATGATGTTGATGAAGTCGCGCGATGCGTCTTTCAGCGCACGAATATTGGTGCGCCCGCCGCTGGTCGACCACATCGATCCGGTTACGTCCAGCACCAGCGCGATTTCGAGGCCGCGCAAATCCTTGCGCACCACGGCGCGCGATTCGACGGTGATATATTCGATCCCCGTGATGCGCATGAAAGTCGTCTGCACATTGGCTTTGGCGCTGACGGCGATGACCATATCCTCCTGCACGATGGAAAGATCAAACGGGTCGCCCAGCGCTCCATCGGGATAATTGGCCTGAAAAAACCGGTGGAAGCGGTCTTCGATAAAATCGGCGTTGCCGCTCGACGATCCGGCTGCCAGCGCCGCCGCATCCAGGGCGCGGCCCAGGCGGTCATGCACCAGATAGGCGCGGCCCAGATCGACGCTCACGCCGACCGCGGTCGTCAAAACCGGCAGCACTAAAGCCATCACCGGCGCCAGCGCGGCGCGGCGGTCGAAAAACAGGCGGGAAAGAAAACGCATCATCCGCTTTACTCCAATGCCACGAACGCGCCGCGCCGCGGGCGCGAAACGGCGACTTCCTCGAGGGTGCGATCGCCGACCATGCCGTGCACAAAAAGCGGATCGAAATCATAGCGCGTGGTGACAATCAGAATGCCTTCGCCGGTGACGCCCAGCCCCTCGGCCAAGGTCAGCACATCCGGGTTTTCGTTCATATTGAAGGTCTCGCGCCAGAGAATGACCGGGTTGGCGCCTGCGCCCTGAAACCGGATCGATACCACGTCCATGCCCAGATTATTGCTGTTATAGGGCTGCACGGCCATGCGTCCGGCGGCATAAGCGTCGGTGACCTGGGCTTCGGTGACGGTGGCGCGGCGCGTCAATAGATCGGACGACACCATCGCGGCGGTCATGGTCTTTTTACTCAGCACCATCGCGTTGCCCAGATCGACCACACCCAGCAGCAGCGTCAGCATGATCGGCAGGAACAGCGCCACCTCGGTCGCGGTCATGGCGGAGGTGTCGTTTCTCCATTTTGTCATTCTGGGTCTATTCTTCAAATTCATAGGGCTCGTTCCGGATGGTCACGGTGGACATCAAGGTCGTCGAATTGTCGAAATTGTTCGAGAACATCGGCGCGACGAAAGGCGTGATAAAGCGATAACGGTAGCTGGTGCGGATCACGACGACATCCGATACGCCGCCCGCGTCGAAACCGCCGGGGATCAGATTGCCGTCGCCGTCGAATTGCGGCGGCAGGCCTTCGGCGTCACCGAACGTGCCGCCCGGCGGAACGATGGCCTCATAGACCAGCTCCTCGCACGGGATCAGCGCGTTGACGTGCTCGCACAACAGATCTTCAAACACCGTCTGCGGATCGCCCGAGGCCTGAGCCTGGCCGGTGCGGATCAGGCGGCTGGCTGCGACCGTGCCGCCTTCGAGCGTCGTCGCGGCCGCGTATAAAAGGGAGGTTTCCAGCAGCCCGACAACCAGAAGAAAAAACGGAATCGCGGTCAATCCGAATTCGACCGCGACCGACCCGTCGCGGTTTTTACGCCAGCCGAAAATACGGGGGAAAATCTCCACCACCGACAAACTCTCTCCATCCGGATCGGTCAAACCATTGTTTTTCTTGACTTCCGGGCACGAGTCGCCCGGATCCGACACGACTCCAGCATCCATTATAGAACAAAGGGTTAAATAAAGGCTTTCGGGAGGGGTCTTCGGTGACAATTCAGGCGGTTAAGCCTCAGCCGGCCTCGGTCTTGTTGATGCGGTCGCCGTCGCCGGTCTGGCCGCGAGTCTCTTCGGTTTCGGTGCTGTCGGCGTCGTCGGCGCGCACCATTTTGCTCATCGAGAATTCGGTGTAAATCTTGACCAGCTCTTCGGCGATTTCCTCGATGACATAGGACGCCATCGCCTTTTTGACTTCGCCCATATCGGCATACATATCGACGCGGCGCTTGATCTCGTCGCGCGCCGAGCCGCCCGGATAATTGGCGGCCAGCACCTGACGCACATTGGATGCGCCCAGGCGTGTATAAAGACGGCGGCGCAAGGCAACATCTTCGGCGGATGTCGAAAACGCCCACAGCTCGATCGGGCCCAGCGTGTTGATCAGGTGCTGTTCATAGCGGCCTTCGTTGGTGCCTAAGACCAGCAGCGCGGGCGCGCCGCTTGAGCGCGGCCCCGTCAGACGGTTGCGCATGATCCAGACGGCGGTGTCGGAAAGCGAAAAGCGGTTGCGCGCCTCCTGCACGGCGCTGTCGGAAATGGCGGAACCCAAAATCCACACGCCCGTGGCCAGATCGACCATGTCGTTGTCGAAGTCTTTCAGCAGCTGCGAGCTGAGAACGATCTGCACGCCCCATTTGCGGCCTTCGCGCACGTCGCGGATGATCTGCGCGCGCACGGATTTCGATTTGCTGGTGCGGTGGAACTCGTCATAGCACAGGCGCTTGGGCGTTTCCTTGATCTTGCGCAAACGCTGTTCATGGAAGGCGCGATAGCGCTCGGGCATATACTTGACGACTTCCTCGTTGATCCACCAGTTGCGCACCATCACGTGCCGCGCCAGCATATACATGATGGCGGTCTGGCGGTCGGCGCTTTCGTCGCCTTGCGGCGAGACATCCATCAGGTCGAGCGCGCAGACTTTGACATCGCCGACATCGAAGCGCGTAATCGTGGACAGGATCGGCAATTCACGCACCGCGCTGGAGATCATGCGTTCAAAGGCGTGAATGACGCTTTCGTGGCTGCCGCCAATCGACGTTTCCTCGAGCAAGGAACGAATCTGCGGGCGGCGGGCGGCAGTGATGGCATCGGCCAAAGTCGGCACGGCATGACGCTGGGCCAGCATGGCCTCGCGATGCAGCCCGGCGTCGAACAGCGCGTCGACAACATCCCACCAATAGGATTCTGGCGCGATATAGATATTGTGCTCCTCGAGCGCCTTGTCGACGACCAGATCGACGCGCGGCAGATAGGGGCGGGGTTCGGCGTTGGGCGCCTTGTCGTCGCGCCACTGGAACATCGCGTCGACGACGAAACCGACCAGCTGGGGCATCCCGTCATAGGGCTGATCCTGACCGGGCGGCGTGGCAAGCAACGTCAGCAATTCGATCAGATAGGAGCGCTCGTCCGGCAGCGGCTTGCGGTTGCCCAGCTGCGTGTCGAACGGGTTGATCGCGTATTCCGGCGTCATTTGCAGGCGATAATGCATCGCCTCATGCGCGCGCTCGGGTGGCAGCGCCTCTTTGATAAGCGAAATAAGACCAGAGGAAGACGGGCCGATATCGATGATCGCCACATAGGGAAGTTGCGAAATGCCTTGCGATAGACAGGTGCCGACATTGAGCGTGTTCATCAAAACGGATTTACCCGCGCCGGGCTGCGCGAAGATCAGGTCGAACCATGTCGTCGTCAAAGACGAGCCGGTGGCATAGGGCCACATCCGCCCGTCGGGCGAGCGGAACAGGATCGGACCGTTCTTGAACGGCGAGCAGGGGCGTTGCCACGGCAAGAGTTTCAAAACCTCGGAAAGCGGCGCGATGGCGGGCGGCGCGGAAGAGGCGCAAGCGATGCCCGGCACGGACGACATGACTTCCTCGAGTGGGTCACCCGAAACCTGGGATACTTGCGCATAACCCCATGACTCAAGCGCCTGGGTCAGCACGGCGGCGCGATCCTCGATCAGGTCGCGGCGGTTTTCCGGTGCCCAGGTGGCGGCCGAAACACGCAATTTGACGACCGGTTCGTCCTTGGCGATCTCGCCGAGAAACTCCAGTGAATCCTTGATCTGCCGGTTCGAACTGTTGGTGATGGTCAGCATCGTGGCCATCAGCTGTTTGAAATAGCTGCCATGCACGCCGCCGCCTTCGATCAAAAAGGAAATGCGGAACGGCACGTCGGCCTCGACGAAACGCGCCAGCAACTGTGGAAAGGGCGTGGGATCCGCCGGGGGCAGCACCATGTCTACTCCGGACCAGAGTTTATTGCCAATCAGGACAATACTGGGCGAGACCAGCTCGGCGTCATAGGTGCAGATCTGGTGGCGCAGCGGCGGCCAGAGAATATCGGAATAATCGTTTGGGAAGCGCGGTGCGCGCGGTATGACCTTGTCGCCGGGCAGGACGGGACGCCACTCGTCCCCGGCGCGCGACGGAAAGATCGCGGCGCGCATACGGGCGAGCGCGTCATGCGCCTCGAGCAGCGAAGCCTGAATGCCCAGCTCGTCAAGCGCGGATCTCATATTGGTGACATACGAGGCATGGCGCGTGCGCAGCTCATCAATAGCCGCCAACGGGCGCTGGGCATGGGGCGAACTGACCCATCTCTGGTTTTTTGCAAGGCGTTTTTCCTTGGCTTTTTTCGCCTCGGTCTGGCCCATGGCGGAGGGGCGCGTCCAGATGGTGAAATAACATTCTTCCCACGCCATGTAATTTTTCAAATGCCGCGCCCGCTCGTCGATCAGGTCTTTGATGTCGAGGCCTACCGCGTCGGCGGCGCGCTTGTTGTAGCGCATCATGTTACGCAGCTCGCGCCCGATGCGGTCGGGGTTGCGGATGAACACGACCTGCAACGCATAGCCCGCGCGGTCGAAACGGCTGCCGAGCTTGATCACGCCCTGTTCGATGATGCGCTCGTATTCCGCCGCGCCGATGATCTGCCGCGCACCGTCGATCTGGAACATGGAGACCAGCGACCCGTCCTCGGCCACCAGCGTGACCGGGTCGTCCGCCGTCTCCAGCCGGATAAAGCTGTCGAGTGGCTGCTTGATCAGGCGGGCGAAAGGCGCCAGGGCTTTGTCGAGGAATTTGCTCATAACGACCGCCAGAATGGCAGAAAATTTATAAAAAGGGGATTAAAATTAGGTTCTCCGATCATCATATGTCACCCTGAGCCGCAGGCGAAGGGTCTCAGAGGGCGAAATCCCCGGATAAATCACGCCAGGCCGGGTTTTGTTGCGTAATCAAATCGATTTTCTTTTGCCGCTTCCAGCCCTTGAGCTTTTTCTCGTAAAGAATGGCCGCCTCAATCGAACCCGTATGCTCGAAGTAAACCAGCTTGTTCAAATTGAATCTCTTGGTGAATCCGTCAGCCGTTTTGTTTTGATGCTCGTAAGTGCGGCGGTGCAGGTCATTCGTCACGCCGATATACAGAACGCGGTTGGTTTGATTTGTGAGAATGTAAACGAAATACGATCTTTCCATACGGAATAGTTTACGTCCTCTGAGACCCTTCGGCTACGCCTCAGGGTGACAAATCACAAACCCTTTCCCCTAAACAGCCAAATCCTTGAACTTGGACGCCCATTCCTGGGCCGGCAGCTCGGCGAAGGGGCCGCGCTTGGAGCGCCAATAGGCCAGAATCTGGGGGAACTGGTTGTATTCCAGATCGCCGTCCTTGACCATGCGACGATCCAGCGGCATCAGACGGATGCCGTTCAGGCGTTCCTGCGCGTCGGCATATTGCTTGACGTTCAGAAAATCGCGCAGCACATAGGCCAAGGCCTCGGGGTCGGCCGAGCCGAGGCGTTTTTTCGCCTCCTCGCCGCGCGCCATCAGCCGGTCATAGGCGTCGCGCGCCGCATCGGCCAGCCCGCCCCCCGCCACGCGGGCGACATAAAGCGCGCGCATGAGGTGGTGGAACACGGGCTGGGAAATCTCGGGCAGCCAGACCAGCATCCCCGCGCGGGCCTGCCCCGTTTTCATCAGATCGAAACATTGCGCGCAAAACAGACACACCGTCAGCACGTTGTCGTCGCGCCAGTCGCGCGCATCGCCGTTGATATGCAGAATTTCCTGATATTTTTCGGCGCGAAAGCCGCAGCATTGACAGGTATGGTCGTCGCGTTTGAGGATTTTTTCGTGCGCCTCGTCGCCGACCGGGCCGGTCGCGCGGTGCGCGGACGGGTTGGCCGACCAGTTGGGGCGCACGACGCTGAGGGTGATGG
This sequence comes from uncultured Alphaproteobacteria bacterium, assembly GCA_965651535.1. Lineage (GTDB taxonomy): Bacteria > Pseudomonadota > Alphaproteobacteria > Micavibrionales > SZUA-601 > JAQGJA01. Next base: position 10,258 of record CBFGSX010000044.1, read on the forward strand.
GATATTGGCGCATGGCCCCAGCCTAACAAATCAGAGGGGCCGGATCAATTCCCGCCGCGTAAGCTATTGAGCGAGTTGCCGCGCATGACGGCCGGGCGGTTCAGCGGCTCGGATTCCGAGTCGACGCCCTGTGTGCCGCCCGAGACGGACCGGACGATCACATCCATGGTCAGCGGAACGGAAATCAAGAGGGCTCCGAGAGCGAATTTCATCAAAACGCTGCGCAGAGGGGTAGAGGACGGATCGTCGCCATAGGCACGAAGATTAAGCAGCCCCATCAGGATCAGCGCGACGCCGCCGACATAGCACAGCAACGCCATCAGGCGCGGGATGAAACGAAACTCCCAGGAAAGGGAACAGAAAATACGATAGATCGATTCTTCGTCGGCGCAGGGATTTTCCCCTGCGAAATTGCTGCTAAAGGCCGCTGCCGAGCTGGCGATATCGGCGTCACCGACCCCGATCGTATAAGCCATGACCGAGATGATATAAGGCAACAGGATCAGCATGGCGGAGATCGCGCCGAAGCCGATCGCCTTGTTCACCGGGTTGTCGTCGGGGGCCGAAAGAAATCCTTTGAGCGCCAGCAGGGCGCGCACGGCAAAGAAGGTGCCCACGATATACGAGCCCAGCGCGATCAGGCGCGGGAGGCCCTGAATATTCTCGCCTACATTGCCCTGAACGTCTTTTAGCGTGTTTGCATCCTGGGCCAAAACGTCCATGGGAATAAAAAAAGCGGCGACCGCCAGCAGGGTCGCCCCTGCCGCAGGCTGCAGCGTGTCGGTAAGAAAAGACAGAAGCCCGCCGACCATTCTTCGCGCGCCGCCGGAAAAATCGGGGAGGGAATCATGCATCCTGCGGGCTTCTGTCGTCATGGTCTTATTCAACCGCGAAGCCGCCGGTAAAGCTCGTTGACGCGCTTCGAATTCCTGCGTCCTCGACACCGATCGTGCCGGCCATCACCGAGATGATATAGGGCAACAGGATCAGCATGGCCGAGACCGCGCCGAAACCGATCACCTTGGTGACCGGGTTGTCGTCCGGGGCCTCGATGAAGCCCTTGAGCGCGAAGAGCGCCCGGACGGCGAAGAACGCGCCGACGATATACGAACCCAGCGCGATCAGGCGCGGAATCCCCTGGGCTTCAGTACCCAGATTCTCCTGAATATCTCTTAGCGTGTTGGTGTCGGTGATGCTCCCGTCCTGGGCCAAAACGTCCATGGGAATAAAAAAAGCCGCCACGGCGAGCAGGGTTGCGCCTGCCAGCAATGTCAGCTTGTGGGTGTTGATCGTAATCATGAGAAACCTCCTTGTGATTACGGTGAGTGGAAACTTGTATAAAGCCATGCGTTACTCCCGCCTTTGGAAGGCGTTCATGTTGACGCCCTTGACCATGCCCTGCGGCGCGTCCATGCGCATATTCTCGCCGGATCCCCGCGCCAGAAAGGTCGAGGTTGAAATCTTGATGGCAAAAGGCAACAGAATTAAGATAGGTGCCAAAGCCAGCCGGAACAGGGCAGGGCTAAGGCCAACCTTGTCGCCTTCATTGATCCAGTCCTTGAGCTTGACCAGACCGTGCGGC
>CBFGSX010000045.1:0-11739 GCA_965651535.1 uncultured Alphaproteobacteria bacterium
AATACCAAGCTCTTCTTTAGCTTCTCTTTTTACACCTTGTCGGGTTGTCTCATTCCCATCTAAGTGACCTGCTGGGATGCCCCATAAACCGTCTGCATAACCTGTATTTTGACGCAAACCGAGTAAGTAGCCACCCTCAGGGTTCTTCAGTAATAAATATACAGCTGGGATAATCTTGAAACGTTCTTTTTTCTTAGCTTCTTGGGTTTCAATAGGAGCAACGGTCATTATTTCTCTCTCTCGTACTAGGATAGCGATTTTTACCATGATTGAGTATTAAATAAAATAGTTTCTGTAACTAATTTCTGTCACACTCCCGTCACAATTGTCACAAAAAAGTGCTTGAACTTCTCTATCTTGTTCTCTAAGCTGCTTCTTGTAACGGTTTGAAGTTACAGTGTTTTTAACCTTGGTGATATCAGGGTGGATTTTATCAGTCCGCCATGGCATGCAAGAGGTCGTCGGTTCGATCCCGATTAGCTCCACCAATTTAAACAGGTTTTTCAATGCTGCATGAGATGAAATTAACAGAAGGCCCTTTTGGAAGAATGGAAAAGGGTCTGAAGCTTTTGGAATTAAGATTATATGATGACAAGAGAAAATCTATAAGATTAGGCGATGAAATAGTTTTTAAATTGTTGCCTGATTTAGAGAAACAAATTTTGACGAAGGTAACAGGCCTTCTAATATACCCTAAGTTTGAATCTATGATAGATGACCTTCCTGCGTGTCTTTTAGGATATAAAGAGGAAGACAAGGATTATTTGCGGACAAGCATGTATGAGATTTATAGCCGTGATGACGAAGAGAAGTTCGGAGCCTTGGGTATAAGGCTTGAGATTCTTAAATAGGCTTTAAAATTCAGGATGGGGGTTTTTCCTTTCCCCGGAGGGGGGATGTTGCTTTTCCGGGCGTTTACACCCCAGAATGCACCATAAACATCGACCCAAGAGGAGTTGGAAACCATGAAGAAACTAACCGCATTGGCGCTGGCCGCCGCGTTTTCCCTGACGAGCGCCGCCGCTCTGGCCGATCATCACGGCGACAAGATGGGCAAAAAGGGCGAGGGCCATCATGGCCAGAAATTCGAGAAGATCGACACGGACGGGGACGGATTCCTGACCCGCGCCGAGATGGAAGCCTATCACAAGCAGAAACTCGACAAGATGTTCGAGAAAGCCGACGCCAACAAGGACGGTAAGCTGTCCCGCGAGGAGCTGCAAAAAGGCCGCGAGGAGTGGCGCGAGAAAATGCACAAGCACTTTGAAAAAATGAAAGAGCGGCGCAAGTCTGCCGAAGACAAGGCAGAATAGTTTTTCAGGACATTCCCCCCTATGTCGAACAAAGAGCAGAATACCGAACTGATGAAACAGGTGGCGGCGGGCGATCAAAAAGCCTTCCGCCTCCTGGCGAATAATATCGGGCAGAAAATGTTCCGCCTGGCCTGTCGTTTGACCAGCTACAACCAGACGATGGCCGAGGATGCGGCGCAAGAGGCGCTGCTCAAGCTCTGGCGCACGGCGCCGAACTGGGAGCCGCGCGCCTCGGTCGAGGCCTATGCGTCGCGTCTTGTGTATACGTGCTGCATGGATATGCACCGCCGCACGAAACGGACGGAGGAAATGCCCGAGGATATCGCCATCGACGACGACGTGCTGGATAATTTGATGAGCCGCGACCAGAGGAAACAATTGATTGCGGCGATCGACAAATTGCCGACCAACCAGCGTCAGGCCGTGTTGCTGTTCTATATGGATGAGCATAGCCAGCGCAACGTCGCCCACATGATGGGTACGACCGAAAAAGCTGTCGAGCGTCTGCTGGCGCGGGCGAGAACGAATTTACACGGGCTTCTGCCTGAAACAATGAAGGAGGGAGGGTATTTGTCATGAACACGATGAACGACAACAGACCCACGCTGGCTGCTGCGCGCCTCGAGCAGATGATCGAATTCGCCCTGTCGCACGCACAGGAAAAGAAAAAAGCCCTGTGGTCGTGGCCGCGTTTGACCATCGGCTTCGGCGGGCTGGCAATGGCCGCCAGCGTGGCCGGGGTGCTGTGGCTGTCGCCTGCGACGGTCGCGCCGCCGCCCACGACCTTTGCCAAGGCGGGTGCTGCTGAAATCTCCGATTACCTCCTGTATGAAATGCTTGAGGATTTGAGCTAAACGGTTTAAACAATCGGCATGACCTATGTCGTGACCGAAGTCTGCATCAACTGCAAATATACCGACTGCGTCGAGGTGTGCCCTGTGGATTGCTTCTACGAGGGTGAGAATATGCTGGTCATCAATCCGGACGAGTGCATCGATTGCGGCGTGTGCGAGCCGGAATGCCCGATCGGCGCGATCATCCCCGACCTCGACCCGCAGGCGGAAAAATGGCTGGCGGTCAATCGCGACTACAGCAACGGCAAGTGGCCGGTCATCACGCGCAAGAAACCTGCGCCTCCCGATGCGGATAGTTTCCGCGACATCGAGGACAAATTCTCGAAGTTTTTCTCGCCCAAGGCTGGGAGTGGAGATTAACCGAGTCGTCTGCCGCAACCGCTGGAAAACAGGCGGTTTTGACACCAATCTCCTGTTTCCTATAATTCCCCTGTTATCCGTGCAAACGAAGTGGGAGAAGAGCAATCTCTTTTTTACCGGCGTTTATGCAGGCGGGAAAAGCGTTCTGTTTTTTATGTCTGTCCTTTTTGATCTTATTTTTTGCAGCTCCGGCATATGCTGCCACGCTGCAGTGGACGTCTGAATCAATTTCCAGCGAAACCGGTTATCTGACACTGGAATGGTCATCCGTCCAGAACGCCCAGTCCTATGAAGTTCAACAATCCCCGACGCCGGATTTCAAATCACAAAAAATCATCTATCGCGGAAAGGATAACGCTGTCTTTCTATCAGGCTATGCGGATGGAGTAGTATTTCTTCGCCTGCGTGCCGAGATGAGAGATGGCACAAAGACGGCATGGTCTAACGCATTGCGCCTTGAAGTCCGGCATCATGCCATGTGGAAAGCGTGGCTGTTGTTCGGAATTGGTTTTATTGCCTTTGTTTTGATTATTCTGGTGATCGTTTGCGGTGACCGGAAAAGGGGGGCGGCATGACGGATGCAGTTTTCCTGCCTGTCTCGACGGGTTTTACGTTGTTGGCGGTTTTCAGCGTGCTTTGGGTCGGGCTCGGGTTTTACTGGGGAAAGATCAAGAACAAATCCTTCGACGATCATGTGCTGGCCGGGCGTTCCATCGGGCTGGCCTTGGGCGCGGCCACGGCGGCGGCAACGTGGATCACCTCGAACACGACGATGCTCGCGCCGCAATTCGCGTTGCAAATGGGCGTATGGGGTATGCTGGCCTATAGCACGGCATCTTTCGGTCTGTTTCTTTTTGCGCCGCTCGCATCGCGCATCCGCACTCTGATGCCCAACGGTTATTCATCCGGCGATTTTTTCCGCTTGCGTTACGGGCGTGTGGCTTGGGGAATCTTTATGCTGTTTACACTATTCTACAGCCTGATCTGGCTGGTCAGCATGGCGATGGCCGGCGGGATTTTGCTGCACAGCCTTTCCGGGATTCCCTATGTCTATGGTATGAGCGCGATTTTGGCGGTGTGCGTGCTCTATACGCTGATGGGCGGGCTGTATGCCGTGATTGGCACGGATTTTATCCAAAGCCTTATCATTATGGTCGGGATCGTCACGGTCGGCGTGGCGGTGCTGATGCATGTCGATCTTGAGACGATCCATGAAAATCTGACGCAGGAAAGACCGGCTTTGTTGGATGTTCTTTTTCCGGCAGCGATCATGGCGTTCTTCAACAATATGTTGTTCGGTCTGGGCGAGGTCTTTCATAACAATGTCTGGTGGAGCCGCGCTTTCGCTTTCCGTGATGGTGTCGGTCGAAAGGCGTTTATGCTGGCCGGGCTGATCTGGTTTCCCATTCCGATTGCAGCAGGTTTTATCGCCTTGTCGGGCGGCGTGTTCGATCTGGCGGTCGCCAGTCCCGACATGATCGGCCCGGTCGTGGCAGCGCATGTGCTGGGCAAGGCGGGGGCGGTGGCGGTGTTTATCGTGATCTTTTGTTCCCTGGCGTCGAGCATCGACAGTTTGCTGGCGGCCACGGCGGATCTGTTGACCGAGGATGTGTATCGTAAACTTCTTCGACCCAAGACCGATCCCATAAAACTCAAAAAGGCGGCTCAGGTCGTTACCTTGTGTCTGGGTCTTGTGACATGGCTGATCTGTCTGCCGCGGATCGGAACCTTGGCAACGGTGCTGTTCTTTGCCGGTCCACTGGTGGGCAGCATGATCTGGCCGATCGTGACGGGGCTTTACTGGAAACGTGCCACCGCTTTTGGGGCGGTGACGGGTATGCTGGCAGGAACCGCGGCGGGGCTGGCGGCCTATGCTATGATCGGCTGGTATGCGGCGGCGCTGGTCGGGACAGTGGTGTCGATGCTGTGCGTGCTGTTGGTGACGTGGTTGCGCCCGGGGCATTTCGACTGGAGCCGCTTGCAGGAGGGTTAGGATGTTTTCATCGGGATTTTTGTCTTTTCTGGTTTATGGCGGGTTGGTCTGGACGGGGCTGGCGGCTTTCGGCTTGTTGGTGCTTTTGATTCGTGAATGGAAAAAGGGGCGGGTCTGGTAACGCGACCCTGAACCCCGATTTATTAAAACGTCTTCCATTTTTCCCTTGATTTTTTCGGAAAGTTGTGATACACTCCCTCCTGTTTTTCGGATTGAATCAATGACTTATGGTGCGTTTTTCACCTTTTCATAATCTGAAATTGAGTCGGGTAGAACGTTAACAAAAACACGGAAAGCTGAACCATGGCCAAAACTGCAACCAAGAAAAAGACCGCCAAGCCTGTCGCCAAGAAAACCAAGGCGGCCCCGAAGAAGCCTGTCAAAAAGGCCGCAGCCAAGCCTGTAAAGAAGGCAGCAGTAAAAAAAGCGGCAGCCAGCAAGAAGCCTGTTAAAAAGCCCGTGGCCAAGAGCCCGGTGAAATCGGCCAAGGAAATCAAGGCCAAAAAACCGGCGAATAACTCGGTGAAACCGACAAAAGTCACCAAGCTCACCAAAAAAGGTCCCGAAGTCAAAGCCACGGCCAAGGTTGCGGCCGCCGCGCCAAAAAGCGTGGCCAAGAACGACAACGATGTGCCGTCCTTCAAAGCGGGCGACAAAGTTGTCTATCCCGCGCATGGCGTGGGCCGCGTTGAGGGCATCGAGAAATTGACCGCCGCAGGCATGGAAGTGACGCTTTACACCATTACGTTTGAAAAAGACCGTATGCGCCTGAAATTGCCGATGCAAAAAGTGGCGACCTCGGGCCTGCGCCGTCTGGCGACCAAGGAACAACTGGCCGAAGTGTATTCGACCATGAAGGGCCGCGCGCGCATCCGCCGCGTCATGTGGTCGCGCCGCGCGCAGGAATACGAAGCCAAGATCAACTCCGGCTCGCCGGTGCAAGTGGCTGAGGTTTTGCGCGATCTCAAGCGTAACGTCTCCAGCAACGAGCATTCCTATTCGGAACGCCAGATCTTCCAACAGGCGCTCGAGCGTCTGGCCTCGGAACTGGCCGCGATCGAAAACTCGACGCAGGACGTCGCCGCCGAGAAACTCCAGGCGCTGCTGGTCGAAGCCTAAGAAATACGAGAATACCGCAAAGAAACGGCCCCCGGGAAACCGGGGGCTTTTTTGTTGTTGAAGCCCTCACCCCGACCCTCTCCCTGAAAGGGAGAGGGAGCCAAAGAAATACCTCTCCCCCTTGCGGGAGAGGTCGTGAGCGCAACGCGCGAACGGGAGAGGGGGATAAGCATCCCTTCCTTTACGAACCCGCCCGATTGCGGCATAAAGACATCGGTTGGGCCTGTAGCTCAGTTGGTTAGAGCCGGCCGCTCATAACGGTCTGGTCGCAGGTTCAAGTCCTGCCGGGCCCACCATTAAAAAAGCCCCCGAGGGGGCTTTTTTAATGGTGGTTTTCAGTATCGTCATTCCCGCCCCGTGTCGGGGCACGGGGTAAACTTCAGCGGGAATCCAGTTCAAGCCGCAATATAGTGCCGCTGGATCCCCGCCTGCGCGGGGATGACAGGTGGTGTTTACCAGACTAAAATGCATTGCGTAGAGGCGTTGCGCCATTTCAAACCCACTTCGCTTCCGGCGGGAGCGACATCAAAATCGCCTCGACATTGCCGCCCGTCTTTAATCCGAATTGCGTGCCGCGGTCATAGAGCAAATTAAACTCGGCGTAACGGCCGCGCTTGACCAGTTGCTTTTCTTTATCGGCTTCGGTGAATTCCAAATTCATGCGTTTGGCCACCAGCGGCATATAGGCCTTGATAAACGCCTCGCCGACATCGCGGGTAAAGGCGAAATCCTTTTCCCAATCGCCCGTGTTGTGATAGTCGAAGAAAATCCCGCCGACGCCGCGCTCTTCGTTGCGGTGGGGCAGGAAGAAATACTCCGCGCACCATTGCTTGAACTTGGGATAGAAATTCGCGTGGGCCTTGTCGCAGGCCTCTTTCAATGCGGCATGGAAATACGCGGTGTCCTCGGGAAACTCGACGCAAGGCGTCAGATCCGCGCCGCCGCCGAACCATGTGCGGCCCTTGGTCACCAGAAAGCGCGTGTTCATGTGGACGCTTGGCACCAACGGGTTGCGCGTATGCGCGACCAGCGAAATGCCGCTGGCCCAGAAGCGCCCGTCGATTTCCGCGCCGGGGATGGAGCGGCGGAATTCGGGGCTGAAAATCCCCGAAACGGTCGAGATGTTCACGCCGACTTTTTCAAACACGCGCCCGCGCATGATGGCCATGGTGCCGCCGCCTTCGGGCATGTCGTCCTTGTGCGCGGCTTCGCGGTTCCAGGATTTGCGCTCGAACTTGCCGGGCTTCATGTCCTTGAACGGGCCGTCGAGATCGGCCTCGAGTTTTTCGAATTCCTTGCAGATGCGGTTGCGCAATTCCTCGAACCATTCGCGCGCGCGCAGTTTCTGCGCGGCGTTGCCCAAGGCGGCCTGTTCGGGGGCGAATTTTCTTTTCAGGATGGCGAGCATGGAAAACCTTTTGTCTGTCTGAGCGCTTCCGCCAGAATAATACCCGAAGCGACGATCACATTAAAGCTGCGGGTTGCAATCGGCACGACCACACGGGCATCGACCGCTTCATGCACATCGTCGGGCACGCCGCTGCTTTCGCGCCCGGCAATCAGGACGTCGCCGGTCTGGAATTGAAAATCCGTATAGGGCAGGGCGGCCTTGGTCGTCATCAGAATCAGGCGGCCTTTCTGCGCCGCGCGGAACGCCTCCCACGAGGCATGGCGGGTGATCGCGGCCTTGCTGTCATAATCCATGGCGACGCGCTTGAGCCGCGCATCGTCCAGAGGAAATCCACAAGGCTCAATGATTTCCAAGCCGATATTGAACCCCGCACACAAGCGGATGGCGGCTCCGGTGTTCTGGGGAATATCCGGCTGGAACAGGGCGAGTTTCATACGGTTTTTTACCTCAACCGTCATTCCCGCGAAAGCGGGAATCCAGATGTTTTTGCGCTGCGCGTCATTCAACCGGATCCCCGTTCGGCCTCGCGCTGACGCGCTTGTGGCCGGGGATGACAGGGCGGATAAGGATATTGACGATTATTAACAAAACGCGCATACAGGAACCATTAAGAAACCGTCCTTATAAAAGAGCGCATCTCTTATGGCCAACGCAGGATCCCTTATGGCTGACGATAACAAAAAGAACAACGCCGAACAGCCCACCCGCCGCGATTTTCTCTATTTGACCGCCGCCGCTTTCGGAGCCGTCGGCACGGGATCGTTTCTTTGGCCCTTCGTCCACAGCCTGAATCCGGCAGCCGACACGCTGGCGCTGGCCAGCACCGAGGTGAATCTGGGCGCGATCGAAGTCGGGCAGGCGATTACCATTACCTGGCGCGGCAAGCCGGTCTTTATCCGCCGCCGCACCGAGGCCGAAATCAAAGAGGCCGAAGCCGTCGCCTTGAACGATCTGCCCGATCCGCAGGCCGATGCCGAGCGCGTCAAAAAAGCCGAGTGGCTGGTGATGGTCGGCGTCTGCACCCATCTGGGCTGCGTGCCGCTGGGCCAGAAATCGGCCGATCCCAAGGGCGAGTATAATGGTTGGTTCTGTCCGTGCCACGGCTCGCACTACGATACGTCGGGCCGCATCCGCAAAGGCCCGGCGCCGAAAAATCTCGACGTGCCGCCCTATGAATTCCTCTCCGACACGAAAATCAAGATTGGGTAACCGACGATGGGATCGAAAGAACGCGCCACATTCAAAAACCCGGTAATCTCGTGGGTCGACGAGCGTATGCCGATTTTCACCATGCTGCAAAACGAATATGGCAGCTTCCCGACGCCGCGCAATTTCAACTATTTCTGGAATTTCGGCGCAATCGCGATGGTGATGCTGGTGACGATGATCCTGACGGGGATTTTCCTCGCCATGAACTATGTCGCCAATACGGGGATGGCCTTTGACAGCGTCGAGCGCATCATGCGCGACGTGAATTACGGCTGGCTATTGCGCTATATCCATTCCAACGGCGCGTCGATGTTCTTTATCGCCGTCTATATCCACATTTTCCGCGGGATGTATTACGGCTCGTACAAGCGCCCGCGCGAATTGCTGTGGATTTTGGGCGTTATTATTTATCTGCTGATGATGGCGACGGGTTTCCTCGGCTATGTTCTGCCGTGGGGCCAGATGTCCTTCTGGGGCGCGACCGTCATCACCAACTTGTTCTCGGCCATTCCGCTGATCGGCGACGATATCGTGACGCTGCTCTGGGGCGGGTTCTCGGTCGATAACCCGACGCTGAACCGCTTTTTCGTACTGCATTTCGTGCTGCCTTTCGTGATTTTGGCGGTAGTGTTCCTGCATATCTGGGCACTGCACGTGACGGGGTCGAACAACCCGCTGGGGATCGAGCCGAAAAGCAAAAAGGATACCATTCCGTTCCACCCGTATTACACGGTCAAAGACAGCTTCGGCATTATATTATTCCTGATGTTCTATGCGTATTTCGTGTTCTTTGCGCCGAACGTGCTGGGGCATCCGGATAACTACATTCCCGCCAACCCCATGCAGACGCCGCCGCATATCGTGCCGGAATGGTATTACCTGCCGTTCTACGCCATTTTGCGCGCCGTGCCGGATATCGGCATTCCGTTCACCTCGATCGTTTTCATCAGCTCGAAACTGGCCGGAGTTCTGGCGATGTTCGGCGCGATCCTGATCTGGTTCGTGCTGCCGTGGTTGGACAGCTCGCCGGTCAAATCGGCGACGTTCCGCCCCTATTACCGCAAGGCGATGATGGGTCTGGTGGCGGCGTTCATCGTTCTGGGCTTTGCCGGAGCCTATCCGGCGGATGCCGATCTGTCGCTGTTCGGCTTTAACACGCATATTCCGTGGCTGTGGATTGCGCGTCTGGCGGGGCTGTATTACTTCGCGCATTTCCTTGTGCTGGTGCCGTTGTTCAACTGGATCGAGCCGATCCCGAAATTGCCGCCCTCCATTCATGAGGCCGTGCTGGCAAAAAAAGAGGCAAAAGAATGACGCTGTTCCGTTCCATTGTCTTTGCCGCGATGATCGCCGTCAGCCCCGTTGCGCTGGCCGCAGGCGACGCGATTTCCTACCCGCAACAGGAATGGTCTTTCGACGGGCCGTTCGGCACGTTCGACAAGGCGTCGCTGCAACGCGGATTTTTCGTCTATAAACAGGTTTGCTCGGCTTGTCATGGCATGAAGCATCTGGCCTATCGCAATCTGGCCGATATCGGCCTGAGCGAATTGCAGGTCAAGGCCGTCGCCGCAGAATACACGATTATCGACGGCCCCAATGACGACGGCGAAATGTTCGAGCGTCCGGGTCTGCCATCCGATCGCTTCAAAGCGCCGTATGCCAACGAAAAAGCTGCGCGCGCCGCCAATAACGGCGCCTATCCGGTCGATCTGTCGCTGATTACCAAGGCGCGGGCAGACGGGCCGAACTACGTCTATGCGTTGTTGACGGGCTATGCCGACCCGCCCGAAGGCGTCACCTTGGGTGCGGGAATGTATTACAACCAATATTTCTCAGGCCACCAGATTGCCATGGCGCCGCCTTTGCTGGGCGAGGGACAGGTCACTTTTGCCGACGGCACGGTTGCGACGGTGGATCAAATGGCGCGCGACGTGACGCATTTCCTGACCTGGGCGGCAGAACCCAAAATGGAAGCACGCAAGCGCATGGGCGTCAAGGTCATGCTTTTCCTCGCCGTTTTTGCCGCGATCATGTATGCGGTGAAGCGCAAAGTCTGGGCCAAGCTGGAAGATTAGTTTTCTGTTCCGTCATCCCGCGCTTGACGCGGGACCCTTGCGCTGAATAACGGATGGTTTTACCCAAGGATGGCGGCGCGATGGCCGCCATGACGCTGTCTTAGTCGATAACGCGGATTTGTTCGACGGACGGCGTGTAGTCGTCTTCAGGATAATGCTCGGGATGCAGCAGATAATCCTCGACCATCTTGTGATGGTCCTTGCTCAGATCGCCTTCAAGCATATTGATCTTCAATAAACAAAAAGGTCGCGCGAAGCGCATATCCACCGCGCCATGCAGAAATCCATGCGGATCCAGCAGGTTTTTCATGACCTCATAAGGCGAAAGCTGTTCCTTCTCGGTGCGATAGGCGCGTGGTGCGGAAACCGCGTCGTAAATGTCGCAGAGCTGCACCAGACGGATGCGCGACGGGATCTCGTCGCCTTTGAGCGCGTAATAGCCAAGGCCGTCATGGCGTTCGTGGTGATACAGCGCAATATCGCAGGACAGCGTCACCATCGGATGATCGATGCCCAAAGCGCGGATGCGGTTGACACCGTAGCGCGTGTGGCGCTTCATTTCGACGAATTCCGCCTCGGAAAGTCGGCCCGGCTTGTCGAGGATTTCAACGGGCACATCCAGCTTGCCGATATCGTGCAAAAGCGTTGCCCACTCGATATTGTTTGCGACCTGCTCGGACAATCCGATATGCAGGGCGAAATTCCGGACATCCTTGGCGACGCGTTGGCAATGACCCCACGTGTCGCTGGGTTCGCCTTCGGGTCGCGCGTGCAAAGACGGCATCTCGTGCAACAGGCGCAACTGCTCGTCTTGGAATTCTTGTAAAATTTTGAAATGCGGATCGTCCGGGCCAAAGGGAAAATCAATGGTCTTGTAATTGAACGAGCGACGAAGTTTGGCCAGATGGTTCATAAGGGTCTGTATACGGATGGAAAACCATACTCAGCCTACGCCCACAATGGTAAAAATTCTGGTAACTATTTTTATCGTAACCCTTGCGCAAGCGAGGGTCCATTTATTTTATCGGAAAGATCGGTGGATGCTCGCTTTCGCAAGCATTACGGAATGAGAGTTGGGGGTCACACGTTAAACCTAAACAGCATGATGTCGCCGTCCTGAACGACATATTCCTTGCCTTCGGCGCGCATCTTGCCCGCGTCTTTACAGGCCGCTTCGCCGCCCAGCGCGATAAAGTCGTGATAGGCAATGGTCTCGGCGCGAATAAAGCCGCGCTCGAAATCATTGTGGATGACGCCGGCGGCTTCCGGGGCTTTTGCGCCGCGCCGCACCGTCCAGGCGCGGGTTTCCTTCGGGCCGGTGGTGAAATAGGTGATGAGGTTCACCAGAGCGTATCCGGCGCGGATAACATTGTTCAATCCCGGTTCGGTCAGGCCGAGTCTGTCG
>CBFGSX010000046.1:0-11554 GCA_965651535.1 uncultured Alphaproteobacteria bacterium
GCGGCAAATGCCGAAAAACGGATAAACAAGCGCCGCCTCGGCCAAATGCTTGGCCTTGCGCAGCGCGGGCGGCAGGTGCTTGCGTTTCTTCTTCATAGAATCCCGTGGCGTTCCAACAGGTCCGCGACCGCCGCCGTATCCTCCCAGACCAGCTCGACATCGAAAGCCACGATGCGGCTTTGCAAATCCGGCGGCAGGCGCACCCAGTCCTTGCGCGTGGTAACAATCATGGCCCGGGCGCGCTCGGCCTCGGCCAGAATGGGCGCAAGGTCTCTGGCAACATAGGGATGATGATCGGCAAAGGAAAAATTTTTCGCCAGCACCGCGTCGCAGGATTTCAAACTGTCGAAGAATTTCTGCGGACGACCGATGCCCGCGAACGCCACCACGGGCTTGCCCGCGAAGAACTCGGGGTTTTTCGGGCGCGTCGCCGCGTGCAAAACCGGAACCGCAAAACCGAAACGCGTCGCCAGATTGTGCCGATCCGGCCCCATCACAACCAACGCCTGCACGCGCCCCAGCGCGTCTTCGACCCGTTCACGCAGCGGCCCGGCGGGAAAGATTTTTTCATTGCCGAAGGGCTGTTCGCCGTCAACAACAAGAAAAGAAAAATCTTTTTTCAAATTCGCGTTTTGCAGCCCGTCATCCATGACGATATGGGTGATCTCCGGCTTTTCCTCGATCAGGCGCGCGCCGTTTGCACGGTTGGGTGACGCCACCACCGGCGCAAGCCGCACATGTTCCAGCGCCTCGTCGCCCACCAGCGCGGCATCCTGTTTGTCGACCCACAGGGACTTGCGGTTGCTGCCGCCATAACCGCGCAGCAAAATAGCGGGGTTCCGGCCTTTCTCTTGCAGTAGCTTGACAATCGCCTGCACCACGGGCGTCTTACCTGCGCCGCCCAGCGTGACATTGCCGACGCAAATGACGGGCAATTTCGACTGATACGCCGCGCACCCGTTCTGCAGCCGCGTTCTGGCCATGGCGGCGTAAACGCAGGCTAAAGGCGTCAAGATTTTTGCCTGCCAATTCGCGGGCGTTTCCGTCCAGAATTTCGGCGCTTTCATTTACGCTTCACCAAAATAGCCATCACCTCTTCGGCATAGGCGTCGATGACGGCGTGGTTTTGTTCGGCCAGCGCCGCAGAGGCAGAGCGCATCGCCGACAGTTTTTCCGGCTGTTTCAACAATTCCGAAACAGACTGTGCCAAGGCATCGCGCGTCGGCACCATGCGCGCCGCGCCGCCTTCTTCGAGAACGGCGCAAAGCTCGGGGAAATTGAACATGTAGGGGCCATATATAATGCCCGTGCCGAAATGCGTGCCCTCGATCGGGTTTTGGCCGCCATGCGGAATGAACGACCCGCCGATCACCACCAGCGGGCACAGCGAATACCACAACCCCATCTCGCCGATCGTGTCGGCGACATAGATATCCGTCTCGGGTGCAATTTTCTCATGCGCGGTGCGCAGCGCCACGTTCAGACCCATGCCGGACAATTCCGATTTAATCTCGGCCCCGCGCGTATTTTTTCGTGGCGCGACGATCGCCAGCAAATCGGGAACGGATTTCTTGAGCTCAAGAAAAGCTTCGCCAGCCAGATGTTCTTCCGTCGGGTGCGTCTGTAAAAACCCGATCACGGGCCGCGCGCCGATCTGGGTTTTAAGATCGGACAGCTTTTGCGCATCGAAAGGCAGCGCCTTGGCGCCGAATTTCAGGCTGCCGATATAGCGGATATTGCGCCCGCCCAGCTCTTTGAAAGAATGGATATAGTCGCGCGCGCCGACCAGAATGAACGCAAAAGCCGACAGCATTTTTCCGGCCAGAGGCTTTGCAACCCTCCAACGCTCGAACGTCTTCGGGCGCATCCGGGCATTGACGAGGCCCGCCGGAATTTTTCGTTCGGAAAACTCGTGCAGCATATTCGGCCATAATTCGGATTCCAGCCAGACCACCGCATCGGGGCGCCAGTGATCAAGAAACTTGGCTACCCATTTCGGATGATCCCACGGCACGAATTGATGGATGACGTTCTGCGGCAGGCGTTGCGCCATCACGTCGGCGGCGGTCAGCGTCGCCGTCGTCACCATGAAATGCCAATCGGGCAAGCGCGCCTGCAGCGTGTTCAGCAACGGTAAAATCGACAGCGACTCCCCGATGCTCGAGCCGTGCAGCCACATCAATTTGCCCAAAGGCCGCCCCACAGAAGTTTGACCGAAGCGCTCGGTAAAGCGTTCAGGGTGCTCTTTGCCTGCGCGCAAGCGATTTTGCGTCATGCGTTCAAGCGCAGGGGCCGATAGGCTGGTCAGGGCACGGTAAATGGGATACAACATCATGGGCACTATAGGGATATTGAGATATGAACACAAGCTGTTGGATCCTTGTGGAAAAAGGCTTGAAAGGCACGGAAAACCAGTGCATTGCGCTGGCGCAGGCGGCAGGACTTTCCTATACGGTCAAGGGCATCAAACTCAAACAACCCTGGAAAACCGTCACACCGTGGATTCGTCATTTTTCGCCCGCCGCCCTGAGCGATGAAGGCGACGCGCTGGACGCGCCATGGCCGGACATTGTCATCGCCTCGGGCCGCAAGGCCATTGCGCCTGCGCTGTGGATCAAAAAGCAATCCGGCGGGAAAACCAAACTGGTTGTCGTTCAAAACCCCGTCATTGGTAACCGCAATATCGATCTTGTCATCGCGCCGAAACATGACCGCGTCCAAGGCGATAACGTTCTTGAAATCACCGGCGCTTTATCGGTTATCACGCCGGATATTCTGAACGCCGCGCGCGCGCAATGGCGCGAACGCCTTGAAAAATATCCTTCCCCACGCATCGCCGTCCTGATCGGCGGCAACAGCCGCACCCATAAAATGACCATGGCCGTGACACAGAAACTGGTCGCGCAGTTGAAACCTGTGGCGAATACACATTCCTTGCTGATTACCGCCTCGCGCCGCACACCGGAGGAAATGAAAGAAATCGTCATGGCGGGCTTGACCCGCCATCCTCAGGAAATTCAGCGCAAGGATGGCGGCTCGGAGGCCGCCATGACGGATCGTGTTTTTTTCTGGGATAATACCGGCGACAATCCCTATCGCGGGTTTTTGGCATGGGCGGATGCGCTGATCGTGACCGAAGATTCCGTCTCAATGGCCTGCGAAGCGGTGGCCACGGGCAAGCCCGTCTATATCATCCCGATGGAGGACGGCTCGCCGCGCTTCCGCCGCTTCCACGATCTTTTGGTCGACCGGGGCTATGCCAGATGGTTCGACGGAAAAATCGAATCCTGGGCCTATACCCCGCCGGATGACCTGAGCCGGGCGGCCAAAACGTTAAAATCCCTGATTTAAGACCGAATTATGCCCCTATAATGGCTTGACTCTTGGGGCCGACTTCCCTTATATTCTCCCTATAAATTAAGAATCACCGTGGTGAGGTGAGCCTTGAAAAAGGGCTCGCCTTTTTTGTTACCCGAAAGACGGCCCTTAAAGAATGACGCCTTTTGAAGCCCGACTGACCGCTTTGATCGAACCCTCCCTGGCGGGGATGGGTTACGAATTGGTGCGCGTCCAGATGCGCGGCACCGAGCGCAAGACGCTGCAGATCATGGCCGAGCGCGCGGATCGCCGCGGCATGACGCTGGACGATTGCGAGGCGATCAGCAAAACCCTCAGCGCCGTTTTGGACGTCGAAGACCCGATCTCGGATCGTTACAGCCTCGAGGTCTCGAGCCCCGGCATCGATCGCCCGCTGATTAAATTGGCGGATTTCGAACGCTTCACAGGATTTGAAGCCAAGGTCGATCTGAAAGAGGCCGTCGGCCCGCGCAAACATTTTACCGGACGCCTCGACGGCGTGAAAAACGACACCATTTTAATGACGCTGGAAAAAGGCGAGACGGTCGAACTGCCGTTCGAGCTTTTGCACCGCGCCAAGCTGGTTTTAACGGATGACCTCATCGAGGCCCATCTCAAAGAGCAGAAACAATACGAAACGACCAACAACTAAACGAGGAACATCATGGAAATCCTGCAAGTTGCCGACGCCGTCGCCCGCGAAAAGAACATTGACCGCGAGGAAGTGATCGTCGCCATGGAAGAGGCGATTCAAAAAGCCGCGCGCAGCAAATACGGCATCGAGAACGACATCCGCGCCAAGATCAGCCGCTCCAACGGCATGATCTCGCTGCACCGCTATCGCGAGATCGTCGCCGATATGAGTGCCATCGAAAGCGATGCCCGCCAGATGACCCTCGAAGAAGCCCAGAAGCTCAAAAAGGACGCCGAGCTGGGTGCCTTTATCGTCGAAGATCTGCCGCCCTTGGATTTCGGCCGCGTCGCCGCGCAAACGGCCAAACAGGTCATCAACCAGAAAGTGCGTGAATCCGTGCGCGCCCGCGAATACGAAGAATTCAAGGACCGCACCGGCGAGGTTGTCAACGGCACCGTCAAGCGCGTCGATTTCGGCAACGTCACCGTCGATCTGGGCAAGGCCGAGGGCGTCATCCGCCGCGAGGAAAGCATCCCGCGCGAGCGCCTGAAGGTCGGCGACCGCGTGCGCGCCTATATCATGGACGTCAACCGCGAAGTGCGCGGCCCGCAGATTTTGCTCAGCCGCACGCACCCGGAATTCATGGCGCTGCTGTTCAAACAGGAAGTGCCGGAAATCTATGACGGCAACATCCAGATCATGGCCGTCGCCCGCGACCCCGGAAGCCGCGCCAAGATCGCCGTCTATGCCCGCGACAGCGGCGTCGATCCCGTCGGCGCCTGCGTCGGCGTGCGCGGCAGCCGCGTGCAGGCCGTCGTGCAGGAACTGCAAGGCGAAAAAGTCGACATCGTGCCGTGGTCGCCCGACATGGCGACCTTTATCGTCAATGCGCTGGCTCCGGCTGCGGTTGCCAAAGTCGTCATGGACGAGGAAGAAAAACGCATCGACGTCGTCGTGCCCGAAGACCAATTATCCCTGGCCATCGGCCGCCGCGGCCAGAACGTGCGCCTCGCTTCGATGCTCACGGGCTGGAACATCGATATCATGAACGAAGAAGAACAAGAGAAGAAACGCGCCGAGATCACCGCCAAGCGCACCGAAATGTTCATGCAGGCCTTGGACGTCGATGACGTTCTGGCACATCTTCTGGTCGTCGAAGGCTTCACCAGCGTGGACGATCTGGCCTATATCGATTTCGAGGAACTGACCTCGATCGAAGGCTTCGAAGCCGATATCGCTTCGGAACTGCAAAACCGCGCCAAGACTTTCTGCGAAGCCCGCGACAAGGCTCTACAGGACAAGGTCAAATCTTTGGGCATTACCGAAGAACTGATCGCGACCGAAGGCCTAACCCTCGAGCAGGTTGTCCGCTTGGGCGAGAACGGCGTCAAGACGCCGGACGATCTGGCTGACCTCGCGACCGACGAGATGCTCGAATATCTGGGCGATCTGGCCGTCAAGCCTTATGTCGCCGAAGCCCTGATTATGAAGGCCCGCGAGAAATGGTTTGCGGATGAGGAAGAGGCCGATGAAAACGGCGAGGCCGCTGCTTAAATCTTAACACGCAAGGCTGGCCCTCGTGCCGGCCTTGTGTTACATATATGACGTAACTTATGGGGTAACCCTCGGAATGACGATGACGGACAAAAAAGACGACAAGAAAAAAGACGGTAAAAAGACCCTCAGCGCCGGGACGCTGAGCGTTCGCCGTCCCGTCGAAGGCGGCAGCCGCGTGAAGCAAAGCTTCTCGGGCGGCGTCACCAAATCCGTCGCCGTCGAAGTTTCCAAGCGCCGCGTGCTCAAGCCCGGCGAAACCGCCGCGACGACGCAAACGCCCGTCTCCGATGCCGAGGCGCGACGCCTCGAGGCGCTGAAGAATCTGGGCAAAGAGCCGCCCAAGCGCACTCTGGCCTTCACGCCTGAAACCGTGCTGGCCAACGAAAAAGCCAGGCGCGAGCAAGCCGCCGAGGAGGCCAAAAAAGGCCTGACACCCGACGAATTGCGCGAACGCGAACTGGCTGAACTGGCCGAGATCGAGGCCGCCGAAGCTGCCCAAAGAACCGATGCCGAGCAACAACACGAAAGAAACTTCGGCCCGCGCGGCCCGGTTCCTTCGCATATCCCCCGCGGTGCCGAGCTTTTAAATCGTCAGGGCGATGACGATCGCCGTCGCCCCTCACGCCCCTCACGCGGGCGCGGCGACGATCGCCGTGGCGGCGGGCGCATGACCGTCACTCAGGCGCTTTCAGGAGACCCCGAGATCGAACGCGGCCGCTCGGTCGCCTCGTTCCGCCGCCGTCAGGAAAAAGAACGCCGCGGCATGATGCAGGAAACGCGCGAAAAAATCGCGCGCGAGGTCACCTTGCCGGAATTCATCACCGTGCAGGAATTGGCGCAACGCATGTCCGAACGCTCCGCCGATGTCGTCAAGGCGCTGATGAAGATGGGCATGATGGTCACCGTGACCCAAACCATCGACGCCGACACCGCCGAGCTGATTGCCACCGAAATGGGGCATACCGTCCGACGCATCGCCGAAAGCGATGTCGAAGACGTCCTGAAAGTCGCGGCAGACGCTCCGGAAAACCTCAAGCCGCGCCCGCCCGTCGTCACCATCATGGGCCATGTCGATCACGGCAAGACCTCGCTGCTCGACGCGCTGCGCCAGACCGACGTGGTCGCGGGCGAAGCCGGCGGCATCACCCAGCATATCGGCGCCTATCAGATCACCGCGCCATCCGGCCAGAAAATCACCTTTGTCGACACACCCGGCCACGCCGCCTTTACCGAAATGCGCGCCCGCGGCGCCAACACCACCGACATCGTCGTGCTGGTCGTGGCTGCCGATGACGGCATCATGCCGCAAACGGTCGAGGCCATTAGCCACGCCAAGGCGGCGAACGTGCCGATCATCGTCGCCATCAACAAGATCGACCTGCCGACCGCCAATGCGCGCAAGGTCAAGGAAGCGTTGCTGCAACACGAATTGGTTGTCGAGGAAATGGGCGGCGACGTCATGACCGTCGAGGTTTCAGCCAAGAGCAAAATCAATCTCGACAAGCTCGAGGAAGCCATCCTGCTTCAGGCCGAGGTTCTGGAACTTAAAGCCAATCCGGATCGTGCCGCTATGGGGGCCGTGCTTGAGGCGAAACTGGAACAAGGCAAAGGCCCGGTCGCATCCATTCTCGTACAAAACGGCACGCTGCGCGTCGGCGACACCTTTGTTTCCGGTACCGAATGGGGCCGCGTCCGCGCCCTGATCGATGACCGCGGCAAACGCGTCAACAATGCCATTCCGGGTATGCCGATCGAAGTTCTGGGCGCGTCGGGCGCGCCGCTGGCCGGGGACGATTTCGCCGTTGTCGCCAATGAGAACGAAGCCCGCCGGATCGCCGATTACCGCGCCCGCAAACGCCGCGACGCCGATACCGCACGTCTGGCCCGCGGGGTAAACGTCGAAAATATGTTCGCCCAACTGCAAGCGGGCAGCAAACGCGAGCTGGCCGTCATCATCAAGGGGGATGTGTTCGGATCGGTCGAAGCGATCGACGGCGCGTTGATGAAA
Organism: uncultured Alphaproteobacteria bacterium; assembly: GCA_965651535.1. Lineage (GTDB taxonomy): Bacteria > Pseudomonadota > Alphaproteobacteria > Micavibrionales > SZUA-601 > JAQGJA01. The sequence goes on from CBFGSX010000046.1 coordinate 7,557, forward strand.
CTGGCCGAGGGCAACGAGGAGGTTGCCGTGCGCGTCATCCATCGCGGCGTCGGCGCGATCAACGAGTCCGATATCACGCTGGCCACCGCGACCAAGGCGCTGATCGTCGGTTTCAACGTCCGCGCCAACCCGCAAGCGCGCGATATCGCCCGCCGCGACGGCATCGACATCCGCTATTACAGCATCATCTATAATGCCATCGACGATGTGAAAGCGCTGTTGACAGGGATGCTCTCCCCCGTCCGGCAGGAAAACATCATCGGCTATGCCGAGATCCGCGAGGTTTTCACCCTTACCAAGGCGGGCAAGGTCGCGGGCTGTTACGTTACCGAGGGCAAGATCAAGCGCGGCGGCAAGGTTCGCCTGTTGCGCGACGGCGTCGTCGTTCACGAAGGCACGCTCAAGACGCTCAAGCGTATGAAAGACGATGCGCGCGAAGTGGCGGCGGGCTTTGAATGCGGCGCGGCCTTCGAGAATTACGAAGACATCAAGATCGGCGACCAGATCGAGTGCATCGAGATCGAGGAAACGGCGGCGACGTTGTAGTCGTTATCTTGTCATTCCGAGGCAAAGCCGAGGAATCTCCAAAACTTCAGGGAGATCCCTCGCGTTGCTCGGGATGACAGAAGGGAGAAATGATATGCGTCAACAATACGTCGTCGGGTTCGCCTTCAGCGCCGACCGATCCCAAGTCGTTCTCATGCGTAAAAACCGCCCCGCCTGGCAGGCCGGAAAACTCAACGGCATCGGCGGAAAATTTGAGGAAAACGAGACCGGCGAAGAATGCATGGTACGCGAATTCCACGAGGAAACCGGCGTCCAGACCGATCTGGCCGACTGGCACTATTTTACCAAGATCATTGGCCGTGACGGCGACGTGCATGTTTTCCGCCTGTTCGACGACAAGGCGATGGCCGCGACAACCACCTCGGACGAACCCGTCATGATCGTCGAGGCGAAACTCGACGGCATCATCAAGACCGAAGGCATGTCGAATTTGTCGTGGCTGATCGGCATCGCGCTCGATACCACCCAGCCCTTCTTTTTCGTCGAAGCGAATTACAATCAGGAATTCAAGACCGGTCGGACGGGAAGAGCGCAACCCACTTAGAATGAGATGAAAATGAACAAGCCCAAAGAACCGTCGCAGCGTCAGCTTAGAGTCGGCGAGGAAATCCGCCACATTCTGGCCGATATGTTCATGCGCGGGGATTTCAACGATCCCCTGCTGCACGGCATGAATATCACCGTGACCGAGGTCGATGTCGCGCCCGATATGCGCAACGCTGTTGCCTATGTCTCGTTTCTGGGCAGCACCGAGATGGACAAGGCGACATTAGCCGCGCTCAATGACGGGGCGGGCGAGTTTAATCACGCTATCGCAAAAAAAATGGCGATGAAATTCACGCCGCGTGTCAAATTCAAGTCCGACGGGCGTTTTGATTACGCGGATAAAATCGAAGGCTTGCTGAAGAAAATTTAGCCCGCCGTTAAACGCTCGGCATTAAGGCTTTTCAGTCGATTCAAATTCAACAACATCATACTGTTGCGGGCCACCACCTCGACAGCCTCTTCTTTTGGCGTCTGGTTTACGACGCAAAAGGCTTTCCAGCTTCCAATCATCAGGCGTATCAACTTGCAACGCCTTTCCACCGCCGCGTCGAGATCGGCAGCAGGCCAAGCCAAGGCGTCGCGCTCCGTCACATGATGAAGCATGGTCTCCGGAGCGGCCATAGCGTGATAATGCAGAATATGGCTGATCTGGCCATTCGTATCGACCGCAGCCTTATCACCGGCGTTGGTCACATATTCCAGATAGCGATGCGCATCCAGTTCAGGATCGCTCTCCCGCTGGATACGCGTATGAATCTCTTCTTTCACGCGTGAGAGACACTCTTCGGACTGGAACCATTCTTGCGTGCAATAAATCATGGCCTTCTCCCTCTTTGGCGCAAAGGGTTTCACGCCTTTGACTCATTCTGACCCGAAGACATCATTATGTCTATCATATTTTCCTTCTCTTTTACGTTTTCAGGCGTTAATCCATAAGGCCCATGAAAAAACAAAAGAATAAAATCAGCGGCTGGCTCAATCTGTGGAAACCGACCGGGATCAGCTCGATGCAGGCCGTGGCACGGGTGAAATGGCTCTATAACGCCGCCAAGGCAGGCCATGCCGGCACGCTCGATCCGGCAGCGGACGGCATTTTGCCCATTGCCTTCGGCGAAGCAACCAAGCTGATCGGATTGCTGCACGAAAGCCCCAAGGCCTATCGTTTTACGGTGCGCTGGGGGGCGGCCACCAATACCGACGATGCCGAGGGCGAGGTCATCGCCACTTCCCCCAGCCGTCCGACGGCCCAACAGATTAACGCCGCCCTGCCCCAATTCATCGGCACGCTCGACCAGATCCCGCCCGCCTTCTCGGCGGTAAAAATTAACGGCGTCAGGTCATACGCGGCGGCGCGTGCGGGTGAAACCGTCCAACTCGCCCCCCGGCCCGTTCATATCGAAAAATTTGAACTGATGAACACGCCAGACGCCGATACGGCGGTGTTCGAGGTGACATGCGGCACGGGCACCTATGTGCGGGCCTTGGCTCGTGATCTGGCCGAAAACTTGGGCACCAAGGCCCATTGCTTAACGATTACCCGCATTTTTGTCGGGAAATTCAAGGAAAAAGAGTCGATTTTACTGGAAAATCTCGAAGAAATGCCGTATGAGTCGCGCGGGTCGCTTCTGTGGCCCATCGCCAAGGGGCTAGACGACATCCCGGCTCTGGCGGTGACCGACACGGAAGCTCAGCGCCTCAGGCGCGGGAACGAACTGCGTTTTATCTCCAAAATAGACAGCGCGCGTGTTCCCAAACTTCAACCCGGCGAGACGATTTTGGCCCTGCATCACGACGATGTGGTGGCGATTTGTTCCCTCGACGGTGTGACGCTGAAACCGATCCGCGTTTTAAACACCTGATTGAAAGGAAAGTCGATGTCGATTACGAAAGAAAAGAAAGCTGATCTGGTCAAGGCACAAGGCCGCGCCGCCAATGACACCGGTTCACCCGAGGTGCAGATTGCCATCCTGACGGAGCGCATCAACAACCTGACCGAGCATATGAAACAACACAAGCAGGATATGTCCACGCGTCTGGGCCTGATCAAGATGGTCTCACGCCGCCGCTCTCTTTTGGACTATATCAAGAGCAAGAATTTCGACACTTACGCGAAACTGCTGCAAGATCTGGGCATTCGTAAGTAACCCGAGTTTCGGGGCCGGAGAATCCCTTCGCCGGCCCCTTTTTCTATCTGACAAAAATCATGAAGGGACGTGAAAGCATCATAGGGATGACGACGCGATGATATGAGGTGAAAGGACCTTGAAAAACTAAATGTTTAACATCCACAAGAAAGAAATCGAATTCGGCGGACGCACGCTGACCCTTGAAACCGGAAAAATCGCCCGCCAAGCCGACGGGGCCGTTTTCGCCAAATACGGTGACACCACCGTCCTCGCCGCCGTCACGGCCGCGAAAAAACCGAAAGAAGGCGTGGATTTCTTCCCCCTTACGGTTCACTATCAGGAACGCTATTACGCAGCCGGACGCATCCCCGGCGGATTTTTGAAACGCGAAGGCCGCCCGTCGGAAAAAGAAACCCTGACCAGCCGCCTGATCGACCGTCCGATCCGTCCGCTTTTCGCCGACGGCTTTTACAACGAAGTGCAGGTCATCGCCACAGTGATGACGCATGACATGATCAACGATCCGGATATGATCGGCCTGATCGCCTCGTCGGCCGCCTTGGCGGTTGCGGGCGTGCCGTTCTCGGCTCCGATCGGCGCCGCCCGCGTCGGCTACATCGGCGGCGAATACGTCCTCAACCCGACGATCCAGCAAATGGAAGAATCGGCGCTTGATCTGGTCGTTGCCGGAACGCGCGAAGGCGTGCTGATGGTCGAGTCCATGGCCAGCGAATTGTCCGAGGAAGTCATGCTCGGCGC
>CBFGSX010000047.1:0-11548 GCA_965651535.1 uncultured Alphaproteobacteria bacterium
TGTGTTGTTTGAGCTTGACGGTGTTCCCGGACATCTTGCCCGCGAGGCATTCGAGCTGGCGGCCGCGAAGCTGCCTATCAAGACCAAGTTTATCGCCCGTATCGGCGAGGAGGTGGCGTAATGGCCAAGAAAAAAGACAAAAAACTTGTCAAAATGGCGGATATCCGCCCGATGACGGACGATCAGATTACCAAGCGTCTGGATGAGTTGGCGAAAGAGCAGATGAATATGCGCTTTCAAAAGGCGGCCGGTCAGCTGCCCAACCCGAAGGCGATTGCACCGCTGCGCAAGGAGGTTGCCCGTCTGAAAACGGAAAAATCCGCCCGCGCGAAGTCCGCCACCACCAAACAAGCCGCGCCGACCAAAAAGAAGAAATCGGCGTAAGAAGGAATAGAGGAGAGCACACATGCCACGTCGCGTGATGGAAGGTCGAGTAGTAAGCAACAAGGCGGACAAAACCGTAACGGTTTTGGTCGAGCGCCGCGTGATGCACTCGCTGTACAAAAAGTTTTTCAAGCGCAGCAAGAAGTATCTGGCGCATGATGAAACCAATGCCTGCAATGTTGGTGATTTGGTTTTAATTGAGGAAACAAAACCGATTTCGGCCCGCAAATGCTGGAACGTGATCGAAACAAAGGAAAAGGCTCCGCAGAGCGTCTAAGACGTTTTGCAGGGTGTAGGAAAAAAGGATTTGAGTCATGATTATTGATAACTCAAGACTGGAAGTCGCCGATAACTCGGGCGCCAAGGAAGTCATGTGCATCAAGGTGCTCGGCGGGTCGAAAAAACGTTCCGCGACGATCGGCGACATTATTGTCGTCTCGGTCAAGAACGCCATTCCACGCGGCAAGGTGCAAAAGGGCAATAAGTTCCGCGCTGTGGTGGTGCGTACGAGCAAGAGCTTCAAGCGCCCGGATGGCTCCAGCATTCGTTTTGACAAGAACGCCTGCGTTCTGATCAACAAGGAAGGTCAACCGATCGGAACCCGTATTTTTGGGCCGGTGACGCGCGAGCTGCGCAATCTGGACTTTATGAAGATTATTTCGCTCGCCCCTGAGGTGCTGTAATGACAAAGACGAAAATGAAGATCAAAAAAGGCGACACGGTCATCCTTTTGACCGGCAAGGACAAGGGCAAGCAGGGCGAAATCCTGAAAGTCATGCCCCAGGACAACCGCGTGATCGTCAAAGGCTGCAACATGGTGAAAAAACACCAGCGTCCGACGGCAACCAATCCGGGCGGCATCGTGGCTCAAGAGGCCTCGATTCACGTCTCGAACGTGGCGCTGGCCGACCCGAAAACAGGCAAGCCGACCCGCGTGGGTTTCAAGGTTGACGCGAAGGGTGTCAAAACCCGCATCGCCAAGAAATCCGGCGAGAAAGCATAAGGAAACAGGAGAAACAGCATGAGCAAAGCATCTGCCCAGAACATGGCTCGTCTCCATCAGGAATATATGGAGCGCATTCATCCCAAGTTGATGAAAGAGCGTAACATCGAAAACCCGATGGCCGTGCCGCGTCTTGAGAAAATCGTGATCAATATGAGTCCCGGCAAAAAAGCCGTGTTGGACCGCAAGGCTGTGGATGCGGCTGTGGCTGACATGACGCTGATCGCCGGTCAGAAGCCGATCGTCACCAAGACCAAGAAATCCATCGCCCAGTTCAAGCTGCGCGAAAATATGCCGATCGGCTGCAAGGTGACCTTGCGCGGCAAGCGTATGTATGAGTTTCTGGATCGTCTGGTCAATATCGCTCTGCCGCGTCAGCGCGATTTCCGCGGTCTACCGACCCGCAGCTTTGACGGTCGCGGCAACTATGCGCTGGGCATCAAGGAGCAGATCGTGTTCCCCGAAATCGACTACGACAAAATCGATACGGTTCGCGGGATGGATATTATTGTCTGCACCACGGCGAAAAGCGACGAAGACGCGCGCGCGCTGCTCAACGAATTCAACTTTCCGTTCCGGGGGAAATAAGATATGGCAAAAATTGGCGTCATTAACAAAATGAACAAGGTCGGCAAGCAGGTTGCCAAGCAAAAAGACAAGCGCGCCGCCTTGAAGGCCGAAAGAAAGAAAGCCCGCAAAGGCGAGCTGGAATTTGAACAGGTCGTCGCTCTGCAGGAAAAGCTGAACAAACTGCCGCGCAACGGTTCGGCCGTGCGTTATCACAACCGCTGTTCCTATGACGGACGTCCGCGCGGCTATATGCGCAAGTTCCAGATGAACCGCGTGTTGTTCCGCAAAATGGCTGCTGAAGGCAAACTGCCCGGCATCGTGAAATCGAGCTGGTAATCGGGAAAGGAAGCAAGACACATGGCATACACCGATCCTTTGGGCGATTTGCTCGCCCGCATCCGCAACGGCCAGCAGGCAAAGCTGCGCACCGTCGAGACGCCGACCTCGTCTTTGCGCAATCGCGTGCTTGACGTGCTGAAGCGCCAGGGTTACATCCGTGACTTTTCGACCGTCAAGGGCGAGAACGGTCAGGACGTTGCAACCATCGAACTGAAATATTACGAGGGCGAACCGGTCATCAAAAAGATGGAGCGCGTTTCCAAGCCTGGCCGCCGCGTCTATACAAAAGTCAGCGATATGAAGCCGGTTTGCAACGGCCTCGGCATCGCTATTTTATCCACCCCCAAAGGGGTCATGTCGGATCACGAAGCACGCACGGCGAATGTCGGCGGCGAAGTGCTCTGCCAGATCTTCTAGGGAAATGTGGAGAAAGGTTGAAAAGAAATGTCCCGTGTAGGTAAACACCCCGTCAAGCTGGTCGAAGGCGTCACCGCGACGCTTAACGGCGGTGCTGTGACGGTCAAAGGCAAGCTGGGCGAGTTATCGCTCACGATCCGCGACGATGTGACGGTCGAACAAAAAGATCAGGAGCTGGTTGTAGCGCCGAAGACCAAGGATAACCGCTTTACGGTGGCTCAATGGGCGACCACGCGTGCGCTGCTGGCCTCGATGGTCAAGGGCGTATCCGAAGGATTCAAGAAGGAAATGGAATTGCGCGGCGTCGGCTACAAGGCCTCCGTTCAGGGCAAGGATCTGGTGCTGAACGTCGGTTACAGCCACGAGATTCGTTTTCCGGTTCCCGAGAAGATTGCAATTCAAACGCCGACGCCGACGGAAATCGTTATTTCCGGAATCGATAAACAACGCGTCGGTCAGGTTGCGGCGGATATTCGCGCGTATCGTCCGCCCGAGCCGTATAAAGGCAAGGGGATTCGTTACAAGGGCGAGCATATCGCACTCAAAGAAGGCAAGAAGAAGTAAAGGATAAGGGGAGAGCACCATGTCAGCTCCGAAGAACACCACCACGAAAGAGCGCCGCCGTTTCTCGGTGCGCAACCGCGTGCGCACAGCAATCCTGAAGACGGGGCGCGTGCGTTTGTCCGTGCACCGTACGAGCAAGCACATTTACGCGCAGGTCATTGACGACGCCAAGGGCGTGACGTTGGCCGCCGCCTCGACGATCGACAAGGATCTGAAAGGCAAGCTCAAGACGGGCGCGACTGTGGATGCCGCGAAAAAGGTCGGCGAGCTGGTCGCGCAGCGCGCTGCCAAACAGGGCGTCAAGCAAGTGGTCTTTGATCGCGGTTCGTTCCTGTATCACGGGCGCATCAAGGCTCTGGCCGACGGCGCACGCGAAGCAGGCCTGGATTTTTAAGGGATAAGAGGAAAAAATGGCACGTCACGAAAACACCGACCGTAATCAGGAACAGGACGACATCATCGAGCGTCTTGTCAGCATCAACCGCGTTGCGAAGACCGTCAAAGGCGGTAAGCGCTTTGGTTTTGCCGCTTTGGTTGTCGTCGGGGATGGCAAGGGCAAGATCGGCCATGCTTCGGCCAAGGCACGCGAAGTGCCGGATGCAATCACCAAAGCCATGTCGCAGGCGCGTCGCAACATGGTGCGCGTGCCTCTGCGCGAGGGTCGCACGCTGCACCACGATGTGTTCGGTCGTTTCGGCTCGGGCAAGGTGCAGTTGCGCGCCGCTCCTCCGGGGACGGGTGTGATCGCCGGTGGCCCGATCCGCGCCGTCTTTGAAGCCTTGGGGATTCAGGACGTTGTCGCAAAATCTTTGGGTTCCAATAACCCGCATAACATGGTCAAGGCCGCTCTGGCAGGTTTGCTCTCGACGCAATCTCCGCGCGCCGTGGCTGGACGCCGCTCCAAGCGTGTGTCCGATGTTCTGGGTCGTCCGGCTCAGGCTTCGGAAGACGCCACGGAAACGGCTGAATAAGGAGAAGAAGGATGGCTGAGAAAAAAGCAACCACGGCGAAAAAGCCGATCGCCAAAAAAGCGGCTCCGAAAAAAGCTTCTGCGGCACCGAAAGCGGCGAAATCCGGTAAAACCGTCACGGTAAAGCAAATCCGCTCCGGTGCCGGCCGTTTGCCGAAACAGATTGCCACGCTCAAAGGGCTTGGCCTGAACAAGATCAATCGCACGCGCACGTTGGAAGATACGCCTGAAGTGCGCGGCATGATCCGGAAAGTCGCGCATCTTATCGAAGTCGTTGACGCGGCCTAGGCGCAGAAAGAATTTGGAGACAGAACATGAAACTCAATCAACTTCGGGATAATCCGGGTGCCACGAAAAAAGCCACCCGCGTTGGACGCGGTACCGGCTCCGGCAAGGGCAAGACTTCGGGTCGGGGCGTCAAGGGGCAAAAAGCCCGCACAGGCGTGTCGATCAATGGCTTCGAAGGCGGTCAGATGCCGCTTTTCCGACGGTTGCCCAAGCGCGGCTTCCACAACCCTTCGGCAAAAAAGTTTGTCGAGGTGAATCTGGGACAGCTCCAGACCGCCATTGACGAAGGCCGTTTGGACGCCAAAGCCACGATCAATCTGGCGGCCATGCGCAAAGCCGGGCTGGTCAGCAAGGCCTGCGACGATGTGCGTCTGCTGGGCAAGGGCGCCCTTAAAGCCAAGGTGGATCTGGCGATTGCCGGAGCATCTTCGACGGCGGCGGCAGCAGTTGAAAAAGCCGGCGGCACAATCACGTTGACCTATAAGAATGAGGTCGGCCCGCGCAAGCCCGAGAAGAAAAACACGGCCAAAAAGGTCAAGGGCGACACCAAGAAGGCGCGTAAGGACAAGAAGAAAACCGCTGCCAACCCGGCCAAGAAGAAATAATCATGAGACAGCCCCGCGAAAGCGGGGTTTTTCTTGTGTCTTGCGCACGGGAAAGGCTTGTCACGCTCCCCCTCGGGCCTTATGATTCCCGTCATCCTTTCCAAGATTTTCGGAGAATGTCATGGCATCTGCCGCCAACCAAATGGTCAGCCAGTTTTCCTGGGCCGCTTTTACCAAGGCCAAAGACCTCAAGGCGCGTCTGCTGTTCACGCTCGGCGCGCTGATCGTTTATCGTCTGGGCACGCATATTCCGTTGCCGGGCATCGATGCCAATATTCTTTCGGATATTTTTAAACAGCAACAGGGCGGAATCCTCGGCGTGTTCGACGTGTTTTCCGGCGGCGCGCTGCAACGTATGGCAATCTTTGCATTGAACATCATGCCGTATATCTCGGCGTCCATTATCGTGCAACTGATGGCGGCAGTGGTTCCGACCTTCGAGCAACTGAAAAAAGAAGGCGAGATCGGACGCAAGAAACTCAATCAATATACGCGTTATTTAACCGTATTGCTGGCAACGGTGCAGGGTTACATGATTGCCGTTGGTCTTGAAACTATGACGGGCAGCCAGGGATCGGCGGTGGTTAATCCGGGTCTGTTCTTCCGCTTTACGGCGGTGGTGACGCTGGTGGGCGGCACGATTTTCCTGATGTGGCTGGGCGAGCAGATCACGGCGCGCGGTGTGGGTAACGGCACGTCGCTCATCATTTTTGCGGGGATTGTCGCCGCCCTTCCCAGTGCCATCGGCCAAACCTTTGCCTTGGGGCGCGAGGGTGCGTTGTCCACGCCGCTTATCCTGTTCATCCTTGTGCTGGTGGTGGCGGTGATCTGGTTCATCGTCTTTATGGAACGCGCCCAGCGCCGCATTCAGGTGCAATATCCGAAACGTCAGGTCGGACAAAAAGTCTTCGGTGGCGAGTCCACGCATTTGCCGTTGAAATTGAATACCTCGGGCGTGATCCCGCCGATTTTTGCCTCGTCCTTGCTTTTGCTGCCGTTGTCGGTCGTTGGCTTTACCGGCAATCAATCCACGGGATTTATGGCGCAGCTCGCCGCCTATGTGCAGCACGGCCAGCCGATTTATATGTTGCTTTATGGCGGTCTGGTGGTGTTTTTCTGTTTCTTCTATACGGCGCTGGTATTCAATCCGACGGAGACGGCGGATAATCTGCGCAAGGCTGGCGGCTTCGTGCCGGGCCTGAAGCCCGGCAAGTCGACCGCCGATTATCTCGATCATGTGTTGACGCGCATCACGACGGTCGGCGCGGGCTATCTGGCGTTCATCTGTCTTTTGCCGGAATTTCTGATTGCGAAATACAATATTCCGTTTTATCTGGGCGGCACGTCGCTTCTGATTGCGGTGACCGTGACCATGGATACTGTGGCACAGGTTCACTCTTATCTCATCGCGCACCAGGATGAGGGTCTGCTGCGCAAAACCCGTCTCAAAGGATTGCGCAACAAATGATCCTGATCCTCCTTGGTCCCCCCGGTGCCGGCAAAGGCACCCAGGCGAAAATCCTCGAGCATAAATTCAACATCGTCCAACTTTCGACGGGCGATATGCTGCGCGCGCAGGTGCGCAAGGGCGACGAGCTGGGATTAAAGCTGAAGTCGATTTTGGACGCCGGCCAGCTTGTCTCGGACGATGTGATGATCGATCTGATCTCGCACCGTATTGCCCATGACGATTGCAAGAACGGTTTTATCCTCGACGGTTTTCCGCGTACCGTGCCCCAGGCTCAGGCTTTGGATAAAATGTTCGAGTGGCGAAAATTGAAACTCGACGCCGTGATCGAGCTGAAGGTGGACGAGAACGCGCTGGTCGAGCGCATCACGGGTCGTTGCTCCTGTCTGAAATGCGGCGCCAGCTATCATAAGAAATTCAATCCGCCCAAGGTTGAGGGGGTGTGTGATAATTGCGGCTCGACCGAGATCGTCTGTCGCACCGACGATAACGAGGAAACGGTGCGCGCGCGGCTTGCGGCCTATCACGAGAGCACGGCCCCGATCCTGCCTTATTATATGCATAAGGGCTTGTTGATGCAGGTAGATGGCATGGCCGATGTGGCTCATGTCTCGGAGGCAATCGTGCAAAAACTGGAGGAATCTCGGTTAAAGTGATGGGGGTCAGGGCGCATACCCCCGATTTTCTTACTTTTTTCTTGACGGGCAGGCCTTGTTGCCTATAATGCCGCCACACCGCCCCTGCAAGGGCGGATTGTGTGTGAATTGCCACAATTAACACACTGATTTGAAACAAAAATAAGGCGAGTTCCCGCCGAAACAGAAGGGATCCTTCGGCCGTCCTCAGACGAATCGGCCGATGTCACAGGAGAGAGAAACGTGGCACGTATTGCTGGTGTAAACATTCCGGTTAAAAAGCGCGTGGTTATTGCGCTGCGCTATATCTATGGGATCGGCCCGAAACATGCGGCCGACATCGCCAAGGCTGTCGGTATCGCCGAAAGCCGCCGCGTTGCCGATCTGACGGAAGATGAGGTTGTTCGCATTCGTGAAGAGATCGACCGCAACTACAAGGTTGAGGGGGATCTGCGCCGCGAAGTGGCCCAGAACATCAAGCGCCTTCAGGACATCAGCGCCTATCGTGGCTTGCGTCACCGCAAGGGCTTGCCCGTTCGCGGTCAGCGTACGCGCACCAATGCCCGCACACGCAAAGGCAAGGCCGTTGCGATTGCCGGTAAGAAAAAAGTCACGAAATAAGGGGTAGGGGAATTTAAAAGATGTCCAAGAAAAAAGATACCGCAAAAGTCAAACGCAAAGAGCGCAAGAACATCGCTTCGGGTGACGCGCATATCAATGCCAGCTTCAACAACACGATGATTACGATCTCGGACCATCAGGGCAACGCGATTGCCTGGTCTTCCTCGGGTCAGCAAGGATTCAAGGGGTCGCGTAAATCCACGCCCTATGCGGCGCAAGTTGCTGCCGACGCCGCCGCGCGCAAGGCGATGGAGCACGGGCTGAAAACCGTCAACGCTTACGTCAAAGGCCCGGGTACGGGCCGTGAATCGGCTTTGCGCGGTTTGGCTTCCGCCGGATTGATCGTCAACACGATCAAGGATGTCACGCCTATTCCGCATAACGGCGTCCGCCCACCCAAGCGCCGCCGCGTATAAAAGTTTTTAAGTTCGACCCACAGGCCACACGACGAGGATTACCGTGATTCAAAAAAACTGGTTAGACCTGATCAAGCCCGAGAAAATTGCCACCAAGACGGACAAGTACCGCGATCCGAAACGTTTCGGTACGTTGGTAGCCGAGCCGCTGGAGCGCGGGTTTGGTATGACGTTGGGCAATGCGTTGCGCCGCGTCCTGCTGTCGTCGCTGCAAGGTGCCGCCGTCACCTCGGTCAAGATCCAGGGTGTGCTGCACGAATTCACGACCATCCCCGGCGTGCGCGAAGATGTCGTCAATCTGGTGCTGAACATCAAGCAGCTGGCGATCCGTTCGCATACCGATTTGCCGAAAACCATGACGTTGTCGGCCAAGGGTCCGTGTGAAGTGACCGCCGGCATGATCACCACCGGTTCCGAACTCGAGATCGTCAACCCCGACCTCGTGCTGTGTACGCTGGACAAAGGGGCCGAGCTGAAAATGGAATTTGCTGTGGAAATCGGCAAGGGTTACCGTCCGGCCATTGCTAACCGTCCCGAAGAAGCGCCGATCGGTATGATCCCGGTCGACAGCATTTTCTCGCCGGTGCGTAAAGTGGCCTATAATGTCGAGAACACCCGTGTCGGCCAGACAACCGACTACGACAAGCTGACGCTCGAGGTCGAGACCAACGGTGCCATCACGCCGGAAGATGCGATCGCTTTTGCTGCGCGTATTCTGCAGGATCAGTTGGCTGTGTTTGTCAACTTCAAGGATCCCGAAGCGACGACAACGTCTTCACAGCAGGACGATTTGCCTTTCAACCGCAACCTGCTGCGCAAGGTCGACGAGCTCGAGCTGTCGGTGCGTTCGGCGAATTGCCTCAAGAACGACAACATCATCTATATCGGCGATCTGGTTCAGAAATCCGAGAACGATATGCTGCGCACGCCGAATTTCGGCCGCAAATCGCTCAACGAGATCAAGGAAGTCTTGACCACGATGGGTCTTTCGCTGGGCATGGAAATTTCCGGCTGGCCGCCCGAGAACATCGAAGAGATGGCCAAGAAACTCGAAGACCAGTTCGTCTAAGCTTTACTGTCATTCCCGCCCCGTGTTGTAGCACGGGGTAAGCTTCAGCGGGAATCCAGTCTTTGGAACATGACGTTCCGCCCCGTTCTGACAGAGCGATCTGCTTGACGGGTTCGTCCTATCCGCGATACACGTGATCGCACCAGCGCCGCCGTGGCGGCAGAAAGAAGAAAGACCGATGCACCACCGTAAATCCATGCGTCGCCTGAACCGCACCGCCAGCCACCGCAAGGCCATGTTTGCCAACATGATCGCGGCGCTGCTCAAGCACGAACAAATCGTCACCACTTTGCCCAAAGCCAAGGAATTGCGCCGCGTCACCGACCGCGCCATTACCTTGGGTAAAAAAGGCGGGCTGGCCAATCGCCGTATCGCCATTGCCGAGATCCGCGACGAAAAGATCGTATCCAAATTGTTTGACGTCCTCGGCCCCCGTTACAAAGATCGCAATGGCGGCTATACCCGTGTCCTCAAAGCTGGCTTCCGCTATGGCGATGCGGCCCCGATGGCCGTGATCGAGCTGGTGGATCGCGACATCACTGCCAAAGGGCAGGATAGCGGTCAGGAGATGACGGAAACCGAAATGGAAGATTTCGCCGTCGCGACCGAAAAAGCCAAAGCCGAACACAAGGCCAAAGCGCCGAAAAAACCGGCTGCCAAGCCCAAGGCGGACAAAGGCGGCAAGGCCAAGGCCCAAACGGCCAGCAATAAGCCCGGCCGCAAAGCGACCAGCGTATAAGGTTAAACAAGATTGACGAAAAAGCCCGGGCTTATCCCGGGCTTTTTTATTGTTCAAGACCGCCCTATAATGGCGGTATGCGCTTCGTTCTGATCCTTCTTTCCGTCCTGCTCGCCTTGCCTGCGGCGGCAAATCAACAAGTGCCGCAATCGCGCATCCAGATCGATATGTCTTTTGCGCCGGTGGTCAAGGCGGCAAAACCGGCGGTCGTCAACATTTATACCAAAAAACTGGTCACGCAGCGCGTGCACCCGCTTTTTGCCGATCCGTTCTTCGAGCAGTTTTTTGGCACCATGCCCGCCCCGACGCGCCAGCGCGTCCAGAACTCGCTGGGTTCGGGCGTGATTGTCAGTCCCGAAGGTCTTGTCGTCACCAACGCCCATGTGGCCAAGGAGGCCGACGAAATCCGCGTTGTGTTGGACGATCGCCGCGAGTTTTCGGCGACGCTGGCTTTGGTGGATGAAAAGACGGATCTGGCGCTTTTGAAGATCGAGGGTGCGAACGAGAAATTTCCCGTGCTGCAATTCGGTAATTCCGATACGCTCGAGGTCGGCGATCTGGTGCTGGCGATCGGCAATCCGTTCGGCATCGGCCAGACGGTCACCAGCGGTATCGTCTCGGCGCTGGCCCGTACCAATGTCGGCCCTTCGGGCTACGGCTATTACATCCAGACCGATGCTGCGATCAATCCGGGCAATTCCGGCGGCGCGCTGATGAACCTCAACGGCGAGGTGGTCGGTATCAATACGATGATTTTTTCCAAGACGGGCGGCTATATGGGCATTGGTTTTGCTGTGCCGAGCAATCTGGTGCGGCAGACGATCCTTGCCTATCAGCAGGGCGGGACGCTGCGCCGTCCTTATCTGGGAGCCAGCCTCCAGAACATGACGGCGGATGCGGCGGAAAGTCTTGGCATGGAGGTGCCGCGTGGCGTGCTGATCAAGGAAGTGTTCCCCGGCACCCCGGCGGCGCGTGCAGGGCTTCGTCGCGGGGATGTTCTGGTGATGTTTGGCGAGAAAATCGTCGAGGATATACAGACGCTGCGTTATCTGATGGCGACACATATGCTCGGCGACAAGGTGATCGTGTCGGTGCTGCGCAAGGACGGCTATGAACGCCTGCCACTACGCCTCGAGGCGCCGTCGGAAAAAGATATGCCGCCTGTCGTAAAGCTGGAAGGCGATCATCCGTTGAACGGCGCGGCGGTGCAGGAATTATCCCCCGCTTTAATCGAGGAAATGGGCGAGGATGCGCCGCCGCCCGGCAGCGTATTGTTGCATGAATTGTCTCCGCTGGCGGCGCGTCTGGGGCTTCGTCCCGGCGATCGCCTCCTGAGCGTCAATGGCACCCGGATTGAAAACGTCGCGCAGCTTCGGAAAATTCTGGCCAAGCGCGGCAAGGGCTGGGTCATGCAATTCGCCCGCAACGGTCAAACCTTGACCCTTCGCGTGCAGTGATGC
>CBFGSX010000048.1:0-11425 GCA_965651535.1 uncultured Alphaproteobacteria bacterium
TTTGTGAGCCCACACTTCAGCCTTCATCTGGCGCTTAAGCCGCTCGACCTCGACCCATAAATAAGGCCGCATATCTTCAACCGCCGGACCGAAATACCGGGCAATATTCGTCAGAATGGAATAATCCTCCTCTTCGGGAAGACCGTAGCGTGCAAACTCGGACATTACCCACGAGGACGGCAGCCGGACGCGGAACTCAAGCTCCCGATCGCCGAACGGAATTTGCTGCGTCAGCTGTGTCTTTTCTTCGACGATATGCGCCGGAACGGCAGAACCGTCAGGCAGCTCGGCATTTTTGTTTTCGCGCTTGAACCGCTCCTCGTCGGTCTCGGCCACGCCTTCCCGCGACGGCGCTACCGTTAGCGGTGCCGGACGGGGTGCCGGCACGGCGGTAAGCGTGTCATAGATCAGATAGCCAACCAGAAACACCACGCCACCCAGAATCGACCATTGCGTCTCGGTCAGCTTGGGAATCTGGAAACCCTTCTTCTTGTCTTTTGAATCGGCCATGGGGCGCCCCTCTTTCCTTATAATCTGCCCTTTCCGAGGCTTGCTTTCAAGGGCAAGGCTGGCATAATCGCCGCCATGGCCGATTTATTGCGCAACACCTCTAAAAAAGGCGGGGATTCCTATTCCGCCGCCGATATCGAAGTCCTCGAGGGACTGGAACCTGTCCGCCGCCGCCCCGGCATGTATGTCGGCGGCACGGACGAGCGCGCCCTGCAGCATCTTGTCGTCGAAGTGTTGGACAACGCAATGGACGAAGCCGTCGCCGGGCATGCCAGCATCATCGAAATGTGCCTCAACGAAGACGGCAGCATCACCATCGGCGATAACGGCCGCGGCATCCCTATCGACCCGCATCCGAAATTTCCAAAGAAATCCGCGCTCGAAGTTATTTTGACCATGTTGCACTCGGGCGGAAAATTTTCGAACAAGGCCTATGAGACCGCGGGCGGTTTGCACGGCGTCGGCGTCTCGGTCGTCAATGCCCTGTCCGACGAGCTGATCGTCGAGGTCGCGCGCGACAAGACGCTTTACCGCCAGACCTATTCTAAAGGCGCGCCGACATCCAAGCTGAGCAAAGCCGGCGCGACGACCAAGCGCGGCACGACGATCACCTTTTTCCCCGATATGTCGATCTTTGACAAAGGCGTTTCATTCAATCCCAAGAAACTGTTTCATTTGGCGCGCTCCAAAGCCTATCTGTTCGGCGGCGTAAAGATCAAATGGGAATGCCCGCAGAAATTGATCAAAGACGGTCAAACTCCCGCCAGCGCCACGCTGCATTATCCGCACGGGTTGGGCCAATTTTTGCAAGACGATCTGGGCGATGCCGCCGTGCCCGACAACGCCATCTTCAAGGGCGAGACGGATTTCCCCAACAAACAGGGCCGCGTCGAATGGGCTTTATGCTGGCCCGATCTGGATGAGGGCTTCACGCACAGCTATTGCAACACCATCGTCACACCGCAGGGTGGCACGCATGAAGACGGGCTGCGTCGTGCCTTGACCAACGGTATCCGCGATTACGGTGCGCGCATCAATGAAAAATCGGCAGGCAAGATTATCTCCGACGACGTGCTGACCGGCTGCGCCAGCATTCTGTCAGTCTTTATCCGCGAGCCGCATTTCCAAGGACAGACCAAGGAAAAACTTGTCAGCCGCGACGTGACGAAATGGGTCGAAAACGCCATCAAGGACAAGATGGATCTGTGGCTGGCTGGTAACCCGAACATGGCGCGCGGCATCTTGGACGGCATCCTCCGCCGCGCCGAGGAGCGCCTCGCCAAAAAAGACCAAAAAGGCCTGCAGCGCAAAACCGCGACGCGTCGCCTGCGCCTGCCCGGCAAGCTGTCGGACTGCACCAGCAGCAGCGCGGCGGACACCGAAATTTTTATCGTCGAGGGCGACAGCGCGGGTGGGTCGGCCAAACAGGCGCGCGACCGTCACAATCAGGCCATCTTACCGCTGCGCGGGAAAATCCTGAACGTCGAAAGCGCGTCTCAGGAAAAGCTGCTCCAGAACCGCGAGATTCAGGATCTGACCATTGCCATGGGCTGCGGCCTTGAAAAGGATTTCAAACTGGACGATGTGCGCTATGAACGCATCATCATCATGACTGACGCCGACGTGGACGGCGCGCATATCGCCTCCCTACTCATCACCTTCTTTTATACCAAGATGCCGGGGCTGGTCGAAAGCGGCCGCCTTTTCCTGGCGCAGCCGCCGCTTTACCGCATCGTGCAGGGCAAGAAATCGGCCTATGCCCACTCCGACGAAGAAAAGGACGCGCTCATCAAAAAAGAGTTCGACGCGTCGAAGAAGATCGACCTTAGCCGCTTCAAGGGTCTGGGCGAAATGCCGCCCGCGATGCTCAAGGAAACCACGATGGATCCACGCAAACGGCAATTGCTGCGCGTGACCGTCGAGGATGACGCTTCGGCCGCGCAGGATTTAATTCAGAATTTAATGGGCAAGAAAGCCGAGACGCGATTCAAATTCATTCAGGACAACGCGCTCAACGTCAAGGATTTGGATATTTAATGACGACCGAACAAACCACTTTCGCCGATCTGGGCCTCAGCCCGCCTTTGATGAAGGCGCTGGATGCGCTGGGTTATAAAAACCCGACCCCCATTCAGGCCCAGGCCATTCCATATGTGCTGATGGGCCGCGACGTGATGGGCATCGCGCAGACGGGCACCGGAAAAACGGCGGGATTCACCCTGCCGATGTTGGAGATATTACAGGGCAGCCACGCGAAATCGCGTATGCCGCGCGCGCTGATCCTTGCCCCGACGCGCGAGCTGGCGGCGCAGATTCAGGACAACTTCAAGCAATACGGCCAGTTCACCGGATTGACCACGGCGCTGCTTGTCGGCGGCGATTCCATGGCCGAGCAGATGGCCGTTCTGCAAAAAAGCGTCGACGTGCTGATCGCCACGCCGGGACGCCTGATGGATATGTTCCAGCGCGGCGCGCTTATCATGACGAATATCAAAATGTTCGTCATCGACGAGGCCGACCGGATGCTGGATATGGGTTTCATCCCTGATATCGAAAAGATTGCCAGCTTCCTGCCGCCGTTGCGCCAGACTTTGATGTTCACCGCGACCATGCCGCCCGAGATCAAGCGTCTGGCCGACAAGTTTCTTAAAAACCCGCGCGAAGTTTCCGTCGCGCGCGCCTCGTCCACGGCGCAGACCATCGCACAGAATTTGTATTTCGCGCCCAAAGGCAAGAAATACGACTGCCTGCTGGATCTAATCCGCGAGCTGAAGCCCGCCAGCGCATTGGTCTTTTGCAACCGCAAGATCGACGTTGACAAGGTGCAAAAATTCCTCAAGAAGAACCGCATCAAGGCCGAAGCCATGCACGGCGACATGGCGCAAAGCCTGCGCTATGCCAGCCTAGACCGCTTCAAGTCGGGCGAGTCTCCGATCATCGTGTGCAGCGACATCGCCGCGCGCGGCCTTGACATCGACGACGTATCGCACGTTTTCAATTTCGACATCCCGTTCAACGCCGAGGATTACGTCCACCGCATCGGCCGCACGGGCCGCGCTGGAAAATCAGGCAACGCCGTGACGCTGGTCACCGCCGAGGATGAACGTCTTTTGGATGCGGTGCAGAAACTGATCCAGCAGAAAATCCCGCTGATGCCGAAAATCGCCAAGGCGCAACCGGCACCCAAACCGGAAAGACAGGAACCACAACGCCCACGTCCCGCCCCACCGCCCCGCCGCGAAGCCATCGAAGACGTGGATGACGACAAAACCCCGACGCGTGGCTTTGGCGGCGACACGCCGGCATTTCTGCGGGGAAAATGATGCGCAAAACGCTGATCGCCGTTTTGCTGTCTACCGCGCTTTACACCGCCTTCCCCGCCCATGCCGAAGAAAAAGAAGCGCTGCTTCAGGCCGATATTTTTCAATACGACCAGACCGCCGACATCTTTACGGCCTCGGGCCGCGTCGAGCTGATGCAAGACGGTCAGATCGTCAAAGCCGACCGCATGACCTATGACCGCCGCGCCGATCAGGTCATCGCCGACGGCAACGTCGTCTTCGTCGACAAGCGCGGACAATCCTATTTCGCCAAGCGCGTCGAACTGAAGCAAAAACTGAAACAGGGCATTGTCATGCAGATGGGGCTTGTTTTTTCAGATGGATCGCGCTTTGCCGCGCGCGAAGGCCGTCAGGTCGACGAAAACCGCGTTGAGCTGCGCGACGCCGTGTATTCGCCGTGCAACCTATGCGAGGACGATCCGCGCAAACCGCCTTTGTGGCAGCTGCGCGCCGGAAAAATCGTCCATGATAAAAAAGCGCAGGACGTTTATTACCACCGCGCCAAACTTGAAGTGCATGGCGTGCCCGTCGTCTATGCGCCGTATATTTCACATCCCGATCCGAGCGTCACGGCGCGCAGCGGATTCCTGATGCCGAAAATCAGCACGGATTCCAAAAAAGGCCTGATGCTGCGGAATTACTATTATCATACCTTTTCCCCGCAAAACGACATGACGCTCGAACTGACGCCGACGCAGGACGCCGGAACCGTCCTTGGCGCGGTCTGGCGGCAGAAATTCGACAAGGGCCGCCTGTTATTCGATGCCAGCATCAACCGCAGCGAAGTACGCGGCGGCAACAACGACAACACGCTGATCGAACCCAAGGATACGCGCGGGCATTTCTTTGCCGAAGGACGTCTGGATATCAATGAAAAGTGGCGCGCCGGATTTGATGTCCGACGCACGACCGACGATTACTATCTGCGCGATTTCGATTACGGCAATGACGACGTGCTGCATAACCGCGTCTATGCCGAACGCTTCAGCGGGCGGCATTACGCAGCCGTTTCGGCGGATTACTTCCAGGACTTGCGCCGCAATGCCACGCAGGAACAACCCGACATCGCGCCACAGCTTCGCTATGACATGACTGGCGACCCCAACGCCATGCTGGGCGGACGCTGGGAGGTGAACAGCTCGATGATGAATCTGTTCCGTGACGGCGAACATTCCGTCTCGCGCCTGTCGGTGCATCCGTCGTGGGAACGCCGCGACATCCTGCCGATGGGCGTGCAGACCACATGGCGAAACAAGCTGCGCCTCGACAATTACTGGGTACGTAAGGACTCTCCTTTTGACGCGTTGCCCGGCGATCCCAACATCAATAAGACCGTGGCGCGTGCCGTGCCGTCCACGCAATTCACCGCCAGCTATCCGCTGGTGCGCCCAAGCAACGGCATCAACGCCCTGATCGAGCCGATCGCCGCCGTCACACTCATGCCCAATAACGGCCGCGAGAGCGACATTCCAAACGAGGATTCACGCGACATTCAGGTCGATATCAGCAATCTTTTCAACGAATCCCGCTTTGCCGGATATGACCGTATCGAAACCGGATCGCATGTTTCCTATGGCGTCAAGTTCGGCGGCTATGACACGCAAGGAAACTCGGCCTATGCCACGTTGGGGCAAAGCTACCGCATCACGGATCGCAACCCGTTTCCGCAAGGCTCCGGTCTTGAGAATAACCGCTCCGACCTCGTCGGCCAGATCGAGACGACCTTCTATGACCGATTCTATCTCGATTACCGCTTCCAATTCAACGAACAGGATCTCGAGGATCGCCGCCACGAATTACAGGCCGTGTATCTCGACGACAAAACCGAGCTGCGTACCAATTACGTTTTCGCCGAAGGCATTCAAGGCACCGGCCTGACCGAGGATCGCCACCAGATCGGATTCGAGGCCGCCCGCGTCCTGATCCCCAACTGGTCGGCCTCGGTGGACAGCGTCCATGATCTGGCCGGCAATGGCGGGCTGCTCAAAGCCGGGGCCAGCATTCAATACAAGAACGAATGTATCCGGCTGGCCCTGCGCGGCGAGCGCGACCTGACGGAACGGCGCTCGGGCGGCAGCGATTCCCGCATTCTTTTCTCGATCGGCCTGCGCAATCTGGGCGGCTATGACGAGCCGCTATTGAGCGACGACCCGCTTTACAAGCCTTTCGCAAAAGCTAAGAATTTGTAAAACAGTTTGGCTTAGAAAACATCTGATGGCCTTTATTCTACGCAGCCACCGCGACCGATACCGACAACGCGCCCAGGAAAACTTCTACCGGGGCGTGGCGTTGCTGGCGTGTTTTGCCGCCGTGCTGACTGTCGGCTATATCGTCGGCCAGAAAAAAACCGAGCAAGAAAACCGCGTCATGCGTGAAAAAGCCGTCGAGCTGCAAGCGCAAGCCAACAGCTTTGATAGCGAAATGGCCAATCTGCGCGCCGCCTATCAAACCTTGCGCGTGCAATACGAACAGCTCCAGTCCCGTTTCGACCGCAGCGTCCCGCAGGGCGAATTCGGTATGCTAACGGCTTTGGTGCGTGAACAAATGGACAAAGGCCTTCCTGTCGAGCGTCTGGCCCAGATCATCCGTTCGGCTCAACCGCCGCAAAATTGCACCCAGCCGATGAACAAGCGCTTTATCGTTTCGACCTCGGCCTATAAGGGGCCGCAAAGCGTCATCACGTTCGGCGATGGCGCGATCACCGTCAGCGGCAGCGGTGAACCGAGTATCAACAGCAAACAGGAAAAAGAAGCGTGGTTCGATCCCGGCAAGCCTGTCGAAGTCGTGTTCACCATTATCGGCGGCAAGAAAGAGGTCAAAAAAGGCCTTCTGCCCATGCACCACATGATTATTCTGCGTGACAAAGAATACCGCTTCACGATTTCCGAAGGCCCGCAATCCTTTATCGTGGTGACGGGCGATAGTTGCGACTATCAGGAATCCGCCGTTAGCCCGATGAAGACTTCCTATTTTACGTCGTCGAGCGATAGCTCGATGTAGGCCTCGCGATCGTCCGGCAAACGGCCTTTGACTTTCAACAGCGATACGGC
Source organism: uncultured Alphaproteobacteria bacterium (assembly GCA_965651535.1). GTDB lineage: Bacteria > Pseudomonadota > Alphaproteobacteria > Micavibrionales > SZUA-601 > JAQGJA01. The sequence continues at coordinate 6,902 of CBFGSX010000048.1, forward strand.
ATTCCCCGTGCCTTTTACTGTCAAGCGCACGATGTCAATTTTTTTTAGAATTTCACGCAAGGCAACGGATTGTTCGTAATCCTTGAGGCGCAGAAAATACTCCGGCATGGCTTCCACGTCATAGCCGAAAACACCGCCCTGCCCTCGTGCCGTCCAGCATTTCCCCAAATCGCAGGATTCTTCGACGACGATCAGGGCGCGGTCATAATGAAACCCGGTGAACAAAGTCCCGTGTAAAAGATCGGGTAGTTTTCTTTCGACCATTTCAACGATTTCAAGCGCATCCGTTTCAGGTTCCGGCGGCGGGGGTGGTTCTTTGACGCGCGGTTTGGGCGGCGTCTTTTCCGGCTTCGGCACGAGTTCCTGCCGGATAAATTCGGACAAGGCCGCCAGTTTTTCTTCATCCATGCCGTCACGGTCGAAACGACGCGTAGCTTCGCCATAAGTAGCGGCAATACTCTCTTTGGAAAGATCAAAAGCGATGGGAGTGAGTAAAGCACCAGACAAACCCGTCACGCTAAGGCGCAGATCTTCCCATGTGCCCTGCACGCGCAAAACGGGATCGGCGATATCAAGTGCGCCAATGGTCAAACGCCCCGCATCGGCCTGACCGGTCACAATCCATTCCCCGTCATGCGCCAGATGCGCCCAGCCCGAAGCGCGCCACGCCGCCGCAATCCCGTGCCGCAAACGCGCTTCGTCGAATTCGATATCGATTGCCGGATAATTTTTGCCATCGAAACGGATTTCAGCGCGGCCTTTGATGGCCATATCCGGATTTTCCGCAGAAAATCGGATCAAATAATGCCCCACGCGCAGCGATTTCATCTCACCTAAAACGCCGCGCCATACAAGGCGGTCGATCTCGACGACGCGGTTGGGAATTGCTTTTTTTCCAAGGAAATAACGGGGATTTTCAACCTCGAGGCGGTCGATCCAGATCCGCTCGGGGCCACGCGACAACAAGCGCAGCGGATTTCCCTGAATGAATATCCTGTCCGCCGCCAGATCGGGTGTGGTCATGTTTTCAATCACGATGCCGTCGAAAAACGGCACGATGCGCGCAATTTCGGTTTGCGCGCCGAAATATCCGCGCAGGGCCGATTCCGTTCGAGCACAGGCCATGACATACGCCGCCGCCAGCAACGCGGCAGCCGTTACCAAGACAAGTCCCAGATATTTTTTCATGATTGCGGATCGTCAAGCACCGCCAGCGCCATATTGCCGCCGGATGCCGTAATGTTGACGGAAATGGTTTTCTCGGTAACGAAGCGCGACAAATAATGCGGCCCGCCCGCTTTCGGCCCCGTGCCGGATAGACCCATGCCACCGAAAGGCTGCACGCCCACCACCGCGCCCGTCATGCCGCGATTGACGTAGAGATTGCCGACGCGCGCCCGCACGCAGATATGTTGAATGTGGCTTTCGATGCGGCTGTGAATACCCAAGGTTAAACCGTATCCCGTTCGGTGAATGTCATCGATCAATTCGTCGAGTTTCTCCGCATCGAATTCCAGAACATGCAAGAGCGGGCCGAAATGCTCGCGCGTCAGATCGGACAGGGCATTGATCCTGAACACGCGCGGCACGACAAAACTTTCATCGGATTTTTGCGGCGCCGACGCAGCAGCCAAAAGGGCGGGCTTCAGCGCGGTGGCGTGGCGCTCAAGCGCTTCTCGGGCCTCGTCGTCGATGACGGGCGGAATATCCGTTTCGGGACGCGCCGGATTACCGATGAACAGTTCCTGCATCGCGCCGTCGAGCATTTTCAGGATATCGAGCGCAATTTCCTTTTGCAGACACAAAACGCGCAGAGCCGAACAGCGCTGCCCCGCCGAATGAAACGCGCTGCGGATGGTGTCGTCCACGACCTGTTCTGGCAAGGCCGAGCTGTCGACAATCATCACGTTCTGGCCGCCGGTTTCAGCGATAAACGGCACAATCGGCCCGCGTTTTTCCGCAAGTGATTTTTGAATGGTCCATGCGGTTTCGGTCGAGCCGGTAAAGGCCACGCCCGCCGTCAAGGGATGCGCCACCAGCGCCGCACCGATTTTGCCGCCCGATCCGACCGCCAGTTGCAAAACGTCTTTCGGCACGCCCGCCTTGTGCATGAGTTCAACGGCGAAGGCCGCGATTTTCGGCGTCTGTTCGGCGGGCTTGGCGACGACGCAATTCCCCGTCACCAATGCGGCGACGACTTGCCCCGTGAAAATCGCCAGCGGAAAATTCCATGGGCTGATGCAGACGAACACCCCTCGCCCCTCGGCGTGCAGCGTATTTTCCTCGCCCGTCGGGCCGGGCAATAACGTTGCCTCGCCAAATGATCTTTGCGCCTGCTGCGCGTAATAACGGCAAAAATCAATGGCTTCGCGCCATTCGGCGATGGCATCGGCGAGCGTTTTCTTGCCCTCGGAGACGCATAGCGCAATCAATTCATCGCGGCGCTCGGCGAAAAGATCGGCGATTTTTTCAAGGATCGCCACGCGCTCATGCGCGGGCATGATGTTCCACGCCGGAAAGGCGCGATGGGCGGCCTCCATGATCGGCGCGGCGCTTTCGGCAGGCGTAAAGGTGATATCGGGGATTTTTTTTATGGCGGACAACAACGCGGCACGGTCCGCGCGATCCGACAGATCGGGCGCAATCGGGTTGAGCCGCCCGGGATACAAGAAAGCCGGAAGCGGGATGCGTGGATGGGTGATGGCACGCGAGGCGCGTAAAACGTCGACGGGATTCTCGACAAGTTTTTCGACCGGCACGTCCGGATCGTAAAGCCGGTTGACGAAAGAGCTGTTGGCGCCGTTTTCCAACAGGCGGCGCACAAGATAAGGCAACAAGTCGCGGTAAACCCCTACCGGCGCATAAACGCGGCACGGCTTGTCCGATCCGGCCGCGCGGTAAAGATTTTCTCCCATGCCGTGTAGACGCTGGAATTCAAAACCCTCGTTGTCGTGCCGCGCCGCCAGTTCGAGGATGACGCCGATCGTATAGGCATTATGCGTGGCAAAGGCCGCATAGATCGCCTCCGGCGCGGCGAGCATTTTTTCGGCGGCGACAAGATAGGACAAATCCGTCGAGACCTTGCGCGTGAAAACGGGATAGCCGGACAGGCCACGTTCCTGCGCGCGCTTGATCTCGGTATCCCAATAGGCGCCCTTGACGAGGCGCACGGGAATACGTTTTCCTGCATCACGCGCCAAAACAATCAGCCAATCGATAACCGCCGTGCTGCGTTTCTGATAGGCCTGCACCGCAAGGCCGAAACCGTGATAATTGTCCAAAGATTTGTCGCGGAACACAGCCTCGAAAATATCCAGAGACAACTCCAGACGGTCGGCCTCCTCGGCGTCGACGGTCAGGATCATGTCGTATTTTTTCGCAAGCTGCGCCAGTTCCAGCACGCGCGCGGTCAATTCAGAGAAACAATTCGGTTTTTGCAACTCCTCGTAACGCGGATGCAGCGCCGATAATTTTACCGAAATGCTGTCACCATTTTTGGTCTTGCCGACGGCTTCGATGGCAGCTTTGTAATGGTTGAAATACTGTGCCGCCGCCTCTGCGGTGCGTGCGCCCTCGCCCAGCATGTCGTAGGAAAACAGCGTATAGCCGTCCTCTTTCCATGTATTGGCGTTGGCGATGGCCTCGCCAATATCCTGACCGCAGACGAATTGCCCGCCGAGCATTTTGATCGCCTGCGCCATGGCCTGGCGGATGACGGGGAGGCTGAGACGCTTGGCCATCTTGCCCAGCAACGTATTGTCGCTTTTGAGCAATTCCTCGCTGAAATTCAAGCCCCAGCCCGAGAGCTTGGTCAAAAGTTTTTCACCTTCGACGGCGGCGGTGTCCCAATCGGCTTGTGTAATCTTGTCGACGATGGCGCGATCGGCGGTTTCGGAATCGGGGATACGCAAAAAACATTCCGCCATCGCCATCAACGCGACGCCCTCGGGCGTCGACAGGCTGTAGCGCTGCATGAAATCCTCGAGCAATGTTCGCTCGGAAGGCTGGGCGCGCAGCGCGGCGATCCATTGCGCGGCACGGCTCGCCGCTTGCTGTTGCTCTTTCGCCGAAAGCGAGAAGGACTCAAGCAGGGTTTCAACCGTTTCCGCTTCATCCGCGCGATAAAGCGGATTGATTTTCGCGCGCGTCTGGGCCACTCTGTCGGTCATACGGGAACCTCTTCATGTCCATTTTGTCCAAGCCACAGGCGAATGCAAGTGCCGATCGTTTGTTCATTGCCGCAGACGGCATTCTGGGGCTGCGCCTGCCTATGGCGCCGCCGCTGGACTGGGTGAATGCGTATTTTCTGCGCGACGGCGACGGCTGGGTTATGGTCGATACCGGCTATAACACGCCCGAAAGCCGTGCCGTGCTGGAGGATGTTTTAGAAAACCATCTCGACGGCCTGCCCGTTACGCGCGTGATCGCCACGCATTATCATCCCGATCATGCCGGCCAGGCCGGATGGATCTGTTCGCGTTTCAATTGTCCTTTGGTGATGACCCAGACGGAATTTCTGCTGGC
>CBFGSX010000049.1:0-11420 GCA_965651535.1 uncultured Alphaproteobacteria bacterium
AAAACCACCATCAAAGCGGTATGAAGAAACGCCATTTTTCCTGTCACTAGAAAGAACAGATCACACAGAAACAAGCCTGTTAGCAAACCAAGAAAAATGAAATTTCGCGCATTCCATGACTTAAGCAGAGGAATTGCCAGTGAAAGCGTCAAAAGCGGAATGAACATTCCCTCCAGGACAATTATCGCCCAGGAAGGAATCCCCAAATCAATGCTGACAGTTATGCGACCGACAAGCCACAGCCCCGTCAACAGCGCAAGATGTGCTTGACGGACCGGTAACCACCCTGTCCAATTGGCCACCGCCGTCAAAAGAAAACCGGAAACAATCGCCATACAAAATCCAAAAATCATCTCGTGCGCATGCCACGCGATGGGATCCAAGGAAGTTTCAGGAAGTTCAACCGATCCGTTATAGAATCCTGCCCACAGCGCAAGACTAACGACACTATGCAAGGCCCCAAGAAAAAAGAACGGTCGGAACCCACGACCCCAGAACGGACTGTCAAATAGCACGCGCATGGCGCACCTCCTTTGGCTGTAGATAGGCATCAAAACAAGCGGCGATAACGCGCCCAAAAAATTTCCCTTTGTCAGTCACCTCCAGAACACCATCGGCTAGCCGAATAAGATCGTCCTGTTGCAACTCTTTGACTTGGGAAGCATTCATATCCAATCCTGCTATCTCTTCAAGAGGGATATGAAAGCGACAGAGCAACTCTTCGATTATTTTGCGATGCTTTTTGTCTTTTTCGCTCAGAATATAGCCACGCTGAACCGGAACACGACCCTCGGCAATGGCCTTGTTATACTCTATCGTATTTGTCGTGTTTTGAAGGTATCCGTTCTCGAACTGACTGATTGCCGACAATCCGAACCCCAAAACAGTGCATGACGGATCGTCCGTATACCCTTGGAAATTGCGCCGCAACCGTCCCTTTTTCGCAGCATGAGCCAAACCATCGCTGGATTTGCAGAAGTGATCCATGCCGATAGACTCATACCCCGCGGAAACCAGCTTGTTGCGGACGAGGGCAATCATCTCCAACCGATCTCTAGCATCTGGCAACCCGTATTTTTCCAGCAAGACCTGATGTTTTTTCATCCAAGGCACATGTGCATAGGGAAATACGGCCATGCGGGACGGAGACAGTACAATCGCCTTGTCAACGGTATCGGATACGGTTTCAAGTGTTTGCCGAGGCAAACCCACGATCAAGTCAAAATTAATGTCACAAATTCCTTCTGCATGAAAGTCATTCATGCATTTCTGCACATGATCAAAGGTCTGGATGCGGTTGATCGCTTCCTGCACTTTCGGATCAAAATCCTGAATACCAAGACTGTAACGCCCGATCCCCAAAGAAGCATACCGAGCAATTTTTTCATGTGTCAGCTGACGCGGATCGCATTCCATGTCGATCTGCATCTCTTTCGATACATCAAAGCATTCTTCTACCGTATCCAATATTTGTTCGATCAGCTCCACCTTCGCGTAGTTCGGCGAACCACCACCGAAATGCATACGTGAGATTTTTATTCCCGGTTCTGCATTGCGACTGAAAAGGCGAATCTCTTCAATCAAGGTTTTTCCATAGGCATCAATCGGCCCCTGTTCGTGCACAATTTTTGTATGACAGCCGCAATAATGACAGAGGCTGTGGCAAAACGGGATGTGTATGTATATCGAAACGCTTTCTCTACGGCTCAGTGTTCCCACAAGATTCTGCGCTGTTATATGCTCATGGAACTGCGTTGCCGCAGGATAGCTGGTATAACGTGGCACCGGCCGGTCATATTTGGCCAGAAGATAGGAAATCTCGTCATTCGAAAACATAAGGCGACTATAAAGATATTCATCTCGGAAGAATTGATCTTAATCAACTCACTGAACCAGCGGCGTCGATGCCTCGCCTTCCAGCCGGAATCCGCTGATTTTGGCACGACCGGCCAAAAGCTGGATATACTGTCGGAAAGCGCTATCCCGACTTTGCGTATGAAGATACTCCGCTATCCAATCCCGTACAGCTTCAAACGGAAGCTGCTTGCCCTCGGCGCGATGAGAAACCTTAATGACATGATAGCCCACTTCTGTTTCGACCGGAGCAGCGCTGATTTCGCCTTCTTTCATGGCAAACAACGCAGCTTCAAAGCCGGGCATGGTCTGACCTTTGCTGATCTGACCCAGGCGGCCGCCGTCTTTTGCCGAACTGCAAGCCGAATTCATGCGCGCCATTTCCTCGAATGCTTCCGGTTTTTTCTTAAGGATTTCGATAGCCTCTTCGGCTTTTTTTCTGGCCTCACTACGCAACTCCTTGTCCTCTGGAGGCGCAAGATAAAGAATATGCGCTACGTCGAAAATCGGTGAGGTCACGAATTTTTTCCGGTTATTCTCATAGTATCGCTGGCATGTGTCACTGTCCGGCTGTGGCGCCTGTATCTCGCGTTCCAGCAGATCATCGATGATCGTATCGGGGCTTTTTATCGCTTCATCGCGCGCGCACAGGCCCAGTTCAGAAGCCCGCTGCAGCAGCAATTCCCGGATAACCAGCGCTTGCATTGCCTCAACCTTGGCTTCAAGCAAGCTGGCAGCCGGGTGATATTGCACTTCAGCGTTGATCTCGTCCGGCGTGATCTTGATGCCGTTAACCGTGATTCCAGGGGCAAGGGATTGGCTCATTGCGCCCTCTTGCGAACAACTTGGTAGGGACGCACAACATAAGCCAAAGGCGCACTCAGGGCATGAACAAGGCGCGTAAACGGGAAGACCAAAAGGATAAAAAGACCCAGCGTGATATGTGCCTTGAAGACAAAAGCGACATCCATAAGAAACTCATGCGCGCCGCCGCGGAAAGTGACGATATGCTGCGCCCAGTTCATGAACTTCACCATCTCGTGTCCGTCCAGATGCTGCATCGAGAACGGTATGGTCCCAAGACCCAAAAGCAATTGCGCGAGCAAAAGAAATAGCACGGAAAAATCGGCAATCGAGCTGTTGGCGCGGATGCGTGGATCAAAAAGTCGTCGATGCAAAAGGATCAAAAGTCCAGCAAGACAAAACAGTCCGGCAATTCCACCCACCACCATGGCCATAATCTGTTTGAAACCATGACCAATTCCCAAAAAGTCGAAGACCTGTATCGGTGTCAGCAATCCGACGGCATGACCCGCCAATACGATCAGGATTCCCACATGAAACAGGATGCTGCCGATAATCAACTGTTTGCGCCGCAGCAATTGGCTGGATTTCGTCCGCCATGAATAGGGATCGCGGTCAAAGCGTAATAGGCATCCCAGTATAAAAAAACCGATAGCGATATACGGGAAAATCTGAAACAGGAAAAAATCAAGCGTTGCGTTCATGGTCTTCTCCTTTATCGATTTCATAGGCCTTCATGCGTGCGACCATGTCCTGCACTTTAGGGCAGCCACCTCCCTGTCCAGTGGTTTGTGGCGTGTTATCAAACGCAAATTGCTCTTCCCACTCTTTATCAAGCTGCACAAAACTGTACGCCTCGCCGGACGCTTTTTTCAGAGCCTCCTCAATAGCTTTCGGATCGGGCTTGCGGTCGGCCGCCTCGATCAGCACATCAAAAAGAACAGCATACAAGCTTTCTCTTTTTTTCAAACGGCTGGCAATGGCTGCAATGATGTTGACGGCGCCGCTTAGCTGTTCCTGAACTTCTTCTGGCTTAAGAATGGAGAGATATTCGAGGAAAAGTGGAAGGTAATCCGGCATTTCATCGACCGAAATAACCAATCCGGCTTCCTGATAAATGCGCACAAGATCGACCATGGCCTGTCCGCGATCGCGTGAATCGCCATGCACATGCTCGAACAGATGCAGCGACAAGGACGGTGTGCGATCGAACAGATCAACATAAATCTCCTGCAAATCCAACAAGGATTGCGCCTGACGCCAGGATATAAACTCTTCTATGCTTGCGACCGCCTGACGAGACAGCCATTTTTCATTGCGCAAAAGCGACAGGCATTCCCGATAGACACTTTCTTCCTGCCGTTCGGGATAAGACATTAAAAAACCGATGACTTTTAACGTGTTCATACCAGCATTTCCTCCCTAGCCCTAGCCACAGCCGCCGCCGCTGCAACATCCACCACCGCAACCCCCGGATGTTTTTTTCTCGTACGGGCCTTTGATCTTGTTATTGATAATGTTGAGAGACGGCTCGTAATGGTCGCGCTCGAAAATCGTATTAACGCGATTGCTCTTCGTACTGCCCGACTGGCCACGGGACTGTTTCGGGTTCTCAAAAATGTCATAGGTACTGTTGCTATGCGATGAACAGCCATTGCCGAAGCTAAATCCGCATCCCCCGCTTTCGCCGAAGGCATCGAGAGTCTCCTCGCGGTGACTGGTTGGAATCACGTAACGGTCTTCGTAATTGGCGATTGCCATGATTTTATACATATCCTCGACTAGAGCCGGCGTCAGACCGACCTCGCTCAGACACGTCTCATCCGGCTTTCCTTCAATCATCTTGCCGCGCATATATTGGCGCATCGCCATCATGCGCTTGAGGCCCAGACGAACCGGTTCTTCCTTGCCCCCGGTCAGTAAATTGGCAAGGTATTTCACCGGAATACGCATATCGTCCAAATCCGGCATGATGCCGTCTTCTTTTGTGGCAATCTTGCCGCTTGCCGCAGCGGCCTGCACGGGCGACAGCGGCGGGATATACCAGACCATCGGCAAGGTACGGTATTCCGGGTGCAGCGGGAAAGCGACTTTCCAATCAATCGCCATCTTATAGACGGGCGAGCGTTGTGCGCCTTCGATCCAATTATCAGGAATACCGTCGCGCTTGGCTTGAGCGATAACTTCTGGATCATGCGGATCAAGGAAAATATCGCACTGCGCCTCGTAAAGATCCTCGGGATTTTCGACACTGGCGGCTTCCTCGATGCGGTCCGCGTCATATAAAATCACACCCAGATAACGAATACGCCCGACGCAGGTTTCAGAACACACCGTCGGTTCGCCAACTTCGATACGCGGATAACAGAAAGTGCACTTCTCGGCCTTGCCCGTTTTCCAATTGTAATAGATCTTTTTATAGGGACACCCGGAAATGCACATACGCCAACCGCGACACTTGTCTTGATCGATCAGTACAATTCCATCCTCTTCGCGCTTATAGATCGATCCTGACGGACAGGAAGCAACACAGGTGGGATTTAAGCAATGCTCGCATAGACGCGGCAAATACATCATAAAGGTATTTTCGAACTGGCCATAGATTTCGGATTCAACGTCCTTGAAGTTATAGTCCTTTTTGCGTTTTTCGAATTCCGTCCCTAGAATCTCTTCCCAGTTTGGGCCCCATTCAACTTTTTCCATCCGCTCGCCGGTAACGACTGAACGCGCGCGCGCCGTCGGCATGGTTTTCATCTCAGGCGCTTTTTGCAGGTGGTCGTAATCGAAAGTGAAAGGCTCATAATAATCGTCGATCTCCGGCATATTCGGATTGCCGAAGATGTTCGCCAGAATACGCCAGCGCCCGCCCTGAACCGGTTCAATCTTGCCGTTGGCTTTGCGCTTCCACCCACCCTTCCATTTCTTCTGGTTCTCCCATTCTTTGGGATAGCCAATACCAGGCTTGGTCTCGACGTTGTTGAACCATGCGTATTCAACCCCTTCACGCGATGTCCAAACGTTTTTGCAAGTGACCGAGCAGGTATGGCAACCGATGCATTTATCGAGGTTGAGAACCATTCCGACTTGTGCGCGTACTTTCATATTCCCTGCTCCTACTCTGCCGCCTGTGCGGTCAACGGTTCGTCCATCCAGTCAACCTTTTCCATCTTGCGGACGGCGACGAATTCGTCCCGGTTCGATCCGACCGTGCCATAATAGTTGAACCCGTACGAGAATTGGGCATAACCCCCGATCATATGAGTCGGTTTTACGGTGGCGCGAGTTACGGAATTGTGGATACCGCCGCGCGCATTCGTAATCTTGGTCCCCGGTGTGTGCACCAGCTTTTCTTGAGCGTGATACATCAGCATCATACCCTCGCTGACACGCTGCGAGACCACAGCGCGTGCCACGATAGCACCGTTTGCATTGAAGACCTCAAGCCAATCATTATCCTCGATACCGATCTTCTTGGCGTCTACTTCGCTGATCCAGACGATCGGCCCGCCGCGCGACAGCGTCAGCATCTGCAAGTTGTCTGTATAAGTCGAGTGAATGCCCCATTTCTGATGCGGTGTGATGAAATTCAGCAGAATCGTCGGCGATTCTTTGCCGTATTTATCCATTACCACTTGGATCGTGCGCGTGTTGATCGGCGGACGATACGAGACCAGCGCCTCGCCGAAATCGATCATCCATGGATGATCCTGATAAAGCTGTTGCCGGCCAGTCAGTGTTCTCCATGGAATAAATTCATGAACGTTCGTATAGCCGGCATTGTAACAGACATGCTCGGATTCCAATCCGCTCCAGGTTGGCGAACTGATGATTTTGCGCGGCTGGGCCTGGATATCGCGGAAGCGGATTTTTTCTTCTTCTTTGGGCAAGGCCAGATGGGTGTGATCACGTCCCGTGATCTTGCCAAGCGCGGCCCAACTTTTCACGGCAACTTCGCCGTTCGTTTCCGGTGCTAATGACAGCACAACTTCGCACGCGTCGATATCCGTCTCGATCTTCGCACGACCGTTTTTTTCGCCGTTCAATTTTTTTAGGAAGTCCACCTCATGCTGAGTATTCCAACCGATGCCCTTCCCGCCATTGCCCAGTTTTTCCAACAACGGCCCAAGCGACGTGAAACGCTCGTAGGTCGCCGGATAATCGCGCTCGACGACTTTCATCGACGGCATCGTCTTGCCAGGAATCGGCTCACACTCTCCCTTTCGCCACTCCTTAACGTCGGGTTGCGCTAATTCGCCCGCCGTATCGTGCAGGATGGGCGTCAGAACGATTTCCTTTTCAACACCCAGATGGCCCTTGGACAATTCGGAGAATTTCTTAGCAAGCGCTTTGTAAATTTCCCAATCCGATTTGCTTTGCCAGACCGGGTCGATCGCCCGCGACAATGGGTGGATGAAAGGGTGCATGTCCGATGTATTCAGATCGTTTTTTTCATACCAGCTGGCCGTGGGCAGCACAATGTCGGAATAAACGCAGGTTGTGGACATACGAAAATCCAGCGTCACAACAAGATCAAGTTTTCCTTCCGGTGCGTGATCGTGCCAGACGACCTCTGCCGAGCCTGTGCGACCCTCTTCTCCAAGATCCCTGCCTTGAATGCCGTGCTGCGTGCCAAGGAAATGCCGCAGGAAATACTCATGGCCTTTGCCGCTCGATCCCAAAATATTCGATCGCCATACAAACATATTGCGCGGCCAGTTGACCGGATTGTCCGGATCCTCGCAGGACATGCGCAGATCGCCTTTTTTCAAGCGTCCCACCACATGTTCGACCGGGTCTTTTCCTTCTTTTTCCGCCTGTTTGACAAGCGCAAGCGGGTTTTCCTCGAGCTGAGGCGCCGAAGGCAGCCACCCCATACGCTCAGCCCGAATGTTGCAATCGATCAACGAGCCTTTCCATTTATCCTTGTCGGCCAGTGGCGAAAGAATCTCGGACACGCCTAGCGTTTCATAGCGCCACTGGTCGGTATGCGCGTAAAAGAATGAGGTCGAGTTCTGTTGGCGCGGTGGACGCACCCAGTCCAGCGCAAAAGCCAGCGGCGTCCATCCCGTTTGCGGACGCAATTTTTCCTGCCCCACATAATGCGACCAGCCGCCGCCCGATTGTCCGATACAGCCGCAGAACACCAGCATATTGATCACCGCCCGGTAATTCATATCCATGTGATACCAGTGGTTCATCGCTGCACCGATGATGACCATCGACTTGCCTTTCGTCACATCGGCATTTTTGGCAAAAGCGCGCGCCACCTGCACGACCTGATCTGCTTTTACGCCGGTGATGCTCTCCTGCCATTTCGGCGTATAGGGAATGTTTTCCCCATACGACGCAGCAACGTGCTCGCCGCCCAAGCCTTCGCGCGCGATGCCGTAATTGGCGCACAAAAGATCGAATACGCATGCCACAGGGACTTTTTCGCCATCCAGATCGAGATAACGCACCGGCACATTGCGATACAGCACATCAGCATGATCGTTCGTCTTGAAATAATCATGCTCGTGCAACTGGCCGCCATAGTAAGGGAAGCCAACACGAACAATATCCTCCTGATGGCCAAGGAGCGTTTTGCGCGGACGGATTTTCTTGCCCGTTTTGGCATCCGCCGGCGCGATATTCCACTTTCCTTCTTCACCCCAGCGGAAACCGATGGAACCTGTCGGCACGGTCAGATCGCCCGTTTCCTCGTCATAGCAAACCGTTTTCCATTCCGGATTGTTGCTTTCATTCAAATAGCCGGCAAAATCGGAAGCGCGCAGCATACGCCCGGCCACATAAGCCTCTCCGCGTTTTTCCAGACGAACCAGAAACGGCATGTCGGTATAGGTACGGCAATAATCGTCAAAATAGGAAGATGGATTTTCCAGATGGAATTCTTTCAAAATCACATGGCCCATCGCCATGCCCAACGCCGCATCCGTCCCCTGGCGCGGATGCAGCCAGATATCACCGAATTTCGACGCTTCGGAATAATCGGGCGTAATCGTCACAACCTGCGTACCACGATAGCGCGCCTCGGTCATGAAATGGGCGTCGGGCGTGCGCGTCTGGGGCACGTTCGACCCCCACATGATGATAAAACCAGCATTATACCAGTCTGCGCTCTCCGGCACATCCGTCTGCTCGCCCCATGTCTGCGGGCTGGCAGGCGGAAGATCGCAATACCAATCGTAAAAACTCATACAGACGCCGCCGATCAGCGACAGATAGCGCGACCCGGCCGCATAAGAAATCATCGACATCGCCGGGATTGGCGAAAAGCCGATGATGCGGTCAGGGCCATGTTCCTTGATCGTGTGGATATTCGCCGCTGCTGCGATTTCTAAAGCCTCGTCCCAGCCAGCGCGCACAAAACCGCCGCGCCCGCGTATTTCCTGATAGGATTTACGCAGAGCGGGATCAGCCTGAATTTCCTTCCAAGCCAGAACCGGGTCGCCGCCGACCTTTTCCTTCATCTCGCGCCAGAGTTTCAGCAGACGTTTGCGTATCAGCGGATATTTCAGGCGATTGGCCGAATAGATATACCAACTGTAGCTCGCTCCGCGCGAACAGCCGCGTGGCTCGTGATTGGGCAAATCGGGGCGCGTGCGCGGATAGTCCGTTTGCTGCGTCTCCCACGTAATCAGCCCTTGCTTGACGTAGATTTTCCAGGAACATGAGCCTGTGCAGTTCACGCCATGCGTCGAACGCACGACTCGGTCATGCGACCAGCGGTCGCGATAAGCGTTCTCCCAGCTCCGATTTTCATCCGTCGTAATGCCGTGACCTTCTGAAAAGGTTTCCTTTTTACGGGCAAAATAGGTCAGGCGGTCGATGAAATAGCTCATGCTTCAGGCTCCTTGGGGCCTTTTTTCCCACGATATAGGATATCGCCCCTTGATTCAGATCAACTCATGTTTTCAGCAGGGGATCTCTGCCTTGCACCGTGTGTAATAGAACCAGGTCAGGGCCAGACATAATGCATAATACAATGCGAAAACCGCGACAGCGGCATTCGGCGCGCCGGTCAGCGCAATGGCTGTGCCATAACTCTTTGGAATAAAGAATGCACCAATGGCGCCGATCGCTGATGTGAAACCAATTGTAGCGGCTGATTCACGCTCGGCTGTTTTGCGAATATCTTCTTCTTTTTGTCCTTGCAAGGCTTTCTGGCGCTCTTTCCAGAAAATCACGGGGATCATCTGAAAGGTCGAAGCATTCCCTACCCCCGTTGCCGCGAACAGCACAAGAAACATGGCAAAAAACCCATAGAATGCATGAGCTTCGCTCTTGATCCCAAGGAAATAGAGAACACCCAAAGCCCCCAGGATCATCACAACAAAGACCAAAAAGGTCACACGGGCACCGCCGCATTTATCGGAAATCCAGCCGCTTCCGGCACGGGTAATCGCACCGACCAGCGGGCCGATAAAAGCCAGTTGCAGCGAATTGACCTCGGGAAACTCTGTTTTCGCCAGCAGAGGAAATCCGGCAGAAAACCCGATGAACGAGCCGAATGTACCGACATAGAGGATGCACATAACCCAGTTATGCTTGCGCTTGAGAATGGCCAGCTGACTTGCCAATGAAGCCTTGGCGTCAGCAATGTCGTTCATGCCGAACCATGCCGCCACCGATGATATTACAATTAACGGTACCCAGAAAAACGCTGCATTCTGCAGCCAGATGGTCTTGCCGTCCGCCATTTGCGCCGCACCGCCCAGCGAGCCGAAGATCCCGAACGTGATCACAATCGGCACGAGAAACTGTACGGCACTGACGCCCAGATTGCCTAGGCCTGCATTAAGCGCCAGCGCATTGCCCTTTTCCTTCTTGGGAAAGAAATAGGCAATATTCGCCATGCTGGATGCAAAATTACCTCCGCCAAAACCGCATAACAACGCCAAAATCAGGAACATACCATAGGATGTGGACGAATCTTGCACCGCCATGCCGATCCCGATGGCTGGGATCAACAGCGATGCCGTGCTCATGGCCGTCCATCGTCTCCCGCCGAAAATCGGCACCATGAAAGAATAGAAAACCCGCAACGCGGCACCCGACAATCCGGGAAGCGCCGTCAGCCAAAACAATTGCTCTGTCGAGAAATTGAATCCTACTTTCGGCAGGTTGACGACAACAACGCTCCAGACCATCCAAACGGCAAAGGCAAGAAACAGAGCCGGGATGGAAATCCAGAGATTACGTCGTGCCGTCTTGCGCCCGTCCTGTTCCCAAAATTCTGTCTCTTCCGGTGTCCATGTTGTAATGACAGCATTCATCTTTCCCTGCCTTATGATGAGGTGTTGGAACTTAGCTCCGGCAAATAGGCCGGTTCTGCCAGTTGCGGATGCGCTTTTCTTTCCTGTATCCGGATGGCGAAATGCATCCAGATCAAAGCCGTCCCCACCAGCGCAAAAAGCAGCATAAAGCAGCTTGTCCAGACATTCAGGATGTCATTCATCAAACCAAAGGCGATCGGAAGAAAAAAACCGCCCAAACCGCCAATCAGACCAACAATCCCGGCAACCGATCCGACATTGTCCGGATAATAGACGGGGATATGTTTGTAAATCGCCGCCTTGCCGAGCGACATGAAAAACCCGAGCACGAAAAGAATGACGGTAAAAGGTATGAATCCCAGGGAAAAGCTGAAAGCAATATCGCTTTTAATGCCATGAATCACATAATCCGTCGCTGGATAACTGAGAAGAAAACAACAAACCACGCAACCGGAAAAAGTCCAATACATGACACGACGCGCGCCA
>CBFGSX010000050.1:0-11419 GCA_965651535.1 uncultured Alphaproteobacteria bacterium
GTCAAAGCGGGCAGCCGCTTCCATCAGGTGCTCGAAGTTGCCAGCCGTGTTGTCAGCCTGCATACCGTTGGTGTTGTTGCCGATAAACTTGGCATCGTATTCCGGCGCGTAGCTGATACCGGCCTGGAAGCCATTGAATTTCGGCGTAACATAGGTGATCTTGTCGGCATATTGGTCGCCGGAGGCGGAAGCCAGACCATTGGCATCAGCCGTACCCAGACCTTGCGCGCCTTCAGCGGCGTAGTCCTGACGATAGGTGCCTGCACCGTTGAAGAAGCTGAAATCGATGTCAGCGCCGTCAAGGTTGGCATCAGCCGAAGGAGCCGAAACCTGCAACAGGTAAGCAGCGCCGTTTTCGCGGCCAAGGTTCACGCGACCCCAGTTGCCCGAGAAATACAGATAGGATTTCTCGATGGTATCTTCACCGTTATTCGCGCTGTTCTCTTGGAACAGGTCGCCGTGGTAACCGACCGTCAGGCCGTTATCCAGCGTGGTTTCGCCCTGGAAGAAGATTTTGGTTTTGCGCTTGAGGTCGAATTCGCGCAGGTCGGCGGTATCCTGATCGGAATAACCGGCATAGCCTTTGAAGTAGCCGCCGAGATCCAGTTTGATCTCAGCTTGGGCGGCCGGAGCGATGAGCGCAAAAGCGGCCGTCGCGAGCAGCAGTTTTTTCATGGTGTGTTTCTCCAAAAAGATGAGCCATCGGATGATGGCGTTTGTTGAATCGGACCGGACGGTTGGGGCCTCTGCTTTTTGGGAGAAACCTGTCCCCGGCCCGATCGCTGGGTGCCATTTAAGCAGGGCTGGAAGGAGCGTCAACGCTCTGAAGCCTGTTTTTGCTTACTCCGCCGCGCGCTGTGGCGCAAAAGCCACAAAGTGTTAATGGCGCGTAAAAATCCGGAAATGCCTTGTTTTTGGGCAGTTTCGGGCAATTTTGCAGCGACTCAAAAGGTTAATTCCGCTTTCTGATGTGGATAAGTTTTCCCGGCCCCGGTTGTCGTGTTATGTCTATAAATTAGCGCACGGTTGAGGTTTACCCCCTAACGCCCTGCATTGTTGCGGTTTTCGTTGATTCGCCCCAAATCACCTCTCCCCTTGCGGGAGAGGTCGACCGCGCGATAGCGTGGTCGGGAGAGGGGGCATGAACAAGAAACCCTATATCGCACAAAAGCGTGCCGTGGCCTTGCGGAACAGCCAGACGGATGCCGAAAAAATCGTCTGGTCTTTCGTGCGCGCGCACAAGATCGGGCTGAAATTCAAGCGGCAACAACCCATCGACCGCTATATCGTCGATTTCGTCTGTTTTGAAAAAAGACTGATTATCGAGATCGATGGCGGGCAGCATACGGTTGAAAAAGACAAAACCCGCACCGAATATCTCGAACGAAACGGATTTACGATTCTGCGTTTTTGGAACAATGAGGTCATCGAAAATAAAGAGGGCGTTTACCACGCCATCGAGCAGGCTTTGAAAGCCCCCTCTCCCAGCGCTGCGCGCTAACCTCTCCCGCGAGGGGAGAGGTATAAAACCTCACACCAGATACAGCGTCGCGAGGCCCAGAAACGCAAAGAACCCGACAATATCGGTGGTGGTGGTCAAGAACACGCCCGAGGCGATGGCCGGGTCGATCTCGAAGCGATCGAGCGTGATCGGGATCAGCGTCCCCATCAGCCCCGCCACGAAAAGATTGATCACCATCGCCGCGCCGATCACGCCGCCTAAGACGGGATCGCCGAACCACAGCCACGCCACGCAGCCGACCAGCACGGCAAAGGCCGCGCCGTTCATCACGCCGACCAGAACCTCTTTCATCGTCACGCGCCAGTAATTGGCCGCCGACAATTCCTTGGTCGCCAGCGCACGCACGGCCACCGTCAAGGCCTGGGTTCCCGCATTGCCGCCCATGCCCGCGACAATCGGCATCAGGATCGCCAGCGCGACGACCTTGTCCAGCGTCGCTTCGAACAGACCCACGACGGAGGCCGCCAGAAACGCCGTGAACAGATTGATGAACAGCCAACGAAAACGCGACACGGCGGTGCGCACGGCCCCTTCGCCCAGATCGTCGTGCTCGACCCCCCCAAGAAAAAGCAAATCCTCGCTCGCCTCTTCCTCGACGACGGACACGATATCGTCGACGGTGATGACGCCGATCAGGCGCTCGACGGAATCCACCACCGCCACCGAGGTCAGGGTCACGCGTTTGAACAGCGCGGCCACTTCCTCCTGATCGGTGTCGGCGGGGACGGTATGCACATCCGTTTCCGCGATCTCGGCAATCTTTTGGCCGCGGCGGGCGCGCAGCAGCTGGCCGATGGCGATCTGCCCCATCACGCGGTGGCGCGGATCGACGATGAAAATATCATAGAGCTGTTCGGGCAGCTCGTCGCGCATCGCCTGGAGATAGTCCAGAGCCTTGCCGACCGTCCAGAATTGCGGGATCGCCACCATCTCGCGCTGCATGAGACGTCCGGCGGAATCCTCGGGAAAGGTCAGCCCCTCTTCAACCAGCGCGCGGATCTGGCCGCTCACGTGGTGCAGAATTTCCTTACGCCTCTCGTCGTCGAAATCCTCAATCAGGCGGATGGCGTCGTCGGTCTCGAGATCGGCAACGATCGCGCCGATCTGGCGCGGGGGCAGCACCTCGAAAATCTGTTTCAGACGCTCGTGACCCATATAGGCATAGACCTCGGAATCGAGAATCCCGTGCAGATGCCGCACCAGGTCGAGCGCGTCCTCGCGGCCCGCCTTTTCAAGAAGCCGCGCGATATCGGACGGCTCCAGTTCGTCGATCTCCTGTTCGACGGTCAGCCAGTCTTCCGCGCGCGCGGCGGCGACAATCGCCCCAAACGTCTCGTCGCTCAGGCCATAGAAATTTTCTTCCTCGGTTTCAGGGAACAGATCATGCGAGGGCGCCCATTCGGTCGCTTCCGGCATCAGCTCGTCCAGCGTTTCATCGCGCAGATCGTTCGGGTTCTTTTCATCCACCATGGGGCAAACCTAGGCGCAGGTTCTTAATAAAACCATCACGGCGGCGATTCCGTTCTTGCCCGCATATCAAGCTTATGTATAATCCTGCCATGTTCCGTTCCGCCGCCCGATTCGTCTTTCCGCTTGCCGTGACCGCCGCCGCGTTCTTCGGCGGCCGCAGCCAGGCCCAGAATGCGCCCGAGAACCCCTATGCGGTGCCGATGCGCGACACCACCCGCACCTCCTATGCTGCAACGCTTTTCTACGCCATGGGACCGCAAATGGGGCCGCAGCCGGAAAAACGCGCGCCGATCGTTGAAAAAAGATGTCTGGCCATTCGCAGCACAGCCCTTGCCTCAGCGCATTACACGACAAGTTTCGGCATCGGCGACGGGGCGACCCCCTTTGACAGCGCCCGCGTCGCGCACAGCCTGTCACAGCTCGGCACGGTCGATACGCATTGTTACAACGTCGTGCTCGATTTTCAATCGGCGAGCGTCACGCGCAGCGCTCAAGACACGACATGGATCGAAAAACAAATCTATCACAACGATACCTCCCGACCGCTTGACTCCCCCGCGCTCTTCGGCGCCATGGGGAAAACGCTTGCCGAAATCGCACAGGAAGAACATGACGAAATACACGTTCTGGTCGCCATCCCCGGCGCCATGAACGCGGTGAACGATTTCGGGAAATTACCGCCGGGCACACGCCTGCTGGTCATGTCCGATACAAAAAGCCCGCTTTACAACCCCGCCTTGCGCCTGATGGCGACGCTCAACCCGCACGGCCTCAACCATACGAATGTGCAACGCACCCCGAGCGCTTTTCTGCGGCGGCTCAACAGCAGCCTTGCCCCCCGAGCGCTGGATCGCGGCGAAATCATCGACCCGTTCTATTTTCTTGAGACCGCCATTGCCGTATCGGACAAGGAAAACAAGCTCCTTGCCGTATTCGTCACCGATCAAAAAGCGGAAACCATCACCGTCGACGGCAAAACGGTTTATGGCGGCGGCAATGAAGTGATCGTCGTCGATCTCGAGGAGATGGCCGGAAAATTGCTGACCGAGCATAAAAAATCCTTCACCGGGGCGGGGGCGGGCTATATCACCGGCGCACAATCACTGGCGGCGGAAAAACTGTTCAAAAAACTGGCCAGAAAAAACTGGCCGCTTGACAGCCTCGATGCCCTGACCGGCCCGCAGGAACATCTCTTTCACGACGCGTTTTCGGTTCACCCGCTTCAGGCGATGAAAGCCATGGCGCTGGAGTTTGTCTCAAGCGACGACCCCAAGACCGAAAAGCCGCGCTATCTTCTGGACGGGGCGGGCATGACGGGCGCGGAATATTTCCGGCGGCATTGTATGGGATATACCGCGCCCCCGGGGCTTAGCCGCCACGCCCCGCGGTAATCTTTTAGACATAATTATTGAATTGTTAGCCCAATTCGGGTAAGGTTCGGAATATGCGCGCACCCTTTCTTGTCACCGCCTTGCTGGCGACCTCGGCTTTGTTCACCAGTTTGGCCGGATTCGGGCAAGCCAAGCCGGATAAAAAGAAAAAACTCGCCGCCACCTATAGTTTTTTCGAATTTGCCGAAAACCGCGAATACCGCGACCGAACCGAAAAAGACATCGCCCTGACCGATTCACTGCTGCGCAAACATTCGCAAGAAGCGGCGACGCTTTTCCACCTAAGCCTTGATGAACCGACGCGTTATCGCGACATTGCCGCCACCCTGGACAGGCTGGGGGAGTTTGAGGCGAACACGCATAACATCACGGTGCGCGGCCACGGCGCAGTCGAAAAGACCCAAAACCGCTTTGTCGAATACGTCACCGATCACACGCTGAGCAACGACACGATCAGCCTGATGGCCTGGGACGCACGCGGCGCGCTTGAACCCCTGCCGCCGCTATCGGCCGCGACGCTTTTCCGCACCATGGGAGACGCTCTGACGGCACAAGACCCGAAACACAAAAACAAGGTGCGCGTCCATTATGCGTCCTGCTATCCCTTGGCCGCTTTGGTCGGGGTCGGGCATTTGCCGCCCGGCGCAGAGGTGCTGTTCCTCGAGGATGAAAAAAACGTCCTCTACAGCTATCGCAAGGCTTTTGCCGTGTCGATGGACGGCGTGATGATGGTCGGCCGCGACAAGGTCTTGGAGAATTTTGCGGCGCACGACCAGTTCATCGAAACCGCCATGATGGCGCAAAACGGCACGGCAGGCGCCCGCAAGGAAAACTGGAACCGCCGCCCCTATCTGGCTTTCGTAACGGCGCCATCGAAAACGGAAGCGCCCTATGTCGTAATTCCCGAAGACGGGGCCGTGCCGGACGATACCGTGCGTTTCGGGCCAAACCCGGTGCGCGTGCTGGATTTCCGAACCGAGGCGGTACGCTATTTCGACCGCCACAAGGAAAAGGACGCGCGCGCGTTTTTCGACGATTACCTCCTATGGTTCGACGACACGCGCATGGAGAACATCATGGAGACATGGCGCAGCGTGAAAAACGAAAAGGAATTCGACGAGAAACTGACGGACGAGGAACAGCGTTTCACCTATCTTTTGACCTATCGCACGATCAAGGAGAAAAAGGAGATCGATCTTCTGCCGTCTCTGAATTCGTTTTACGAACACCGCATGATCGAGAACCGTTTTGCCAACGCGCCGAAACCGCCGCGCGTCGTGCCACGCTAGCGCAGCGGATTTTTGCGTTCTTCGGTCATGTTGGCGCTGGCGGCGGCATAGGCCGTCATGTTGACGATACCGCGCACCTTCACCGCATTGGTCAGCACGTGCACCGGTTTTTTCATCCCCAGCAGCATCGGCCCGACCGGCACGCCCTCGCCCACGATCTTGAGCAGGTTATAGCCAATATTCGCCGAATCCAGATTGGGCATGACCAATAAATTCGCCGCGCCCTTGAGACTCGACTTCGGGAAAATAATGTCCCGTATCCCCTGATCCAGCGCCGCGTCGGCGTGCATCTCGCCTTCGACCACCAGATCGGGCGCAAGCCGCATCAGGAATTGCTGCACTTCGCGCATTTTCTGCGCCGACGCGTTGTTGTGTGAGCCGAAATTGGAATGACTGAGCAGCGCCATCTTGGGTTCGATGCCGAAACGCTTGACCTGCTCGGCGGCCATGACCGCGATCTCGGCCAGCGCGCGCGAGTCCGGATCGTAATTGACATGCGTATCACAGACGAAAACCGGGCCGTTCTTCAGGATCAGCATATACAGCGCCGCCGGGGCCATCACATCCTCGCGCAGGCCCACGATTTGCTCAAGATGGCGCAGGTGATCGTGATATTTGCGCACCGTCCCGCAGATCAGCGCGTCGCCTTCGCCCTTTTCGACCATCATCGCGCCGATCACCGTCGTGTTGGTGCGCATGATGGTTTTCGCGTCCGCGGGCGTGAGGCCGCGACGGGACATGATATCGTAATAGGCCGCCGCGTATTCGTGATACCGGTCGTCGTTCTCGGGATCGACCAGGTCGAAATCGCTGTCTTTTTTCAGCCGCAGGTTCAGGCGTGAGATGCGTTGTTCAACGACATCCTCGCGCCCGACCAGAACGGGGCGCGCGATTTTTTCGTCCACCACCATCTGTACGGCGCGCAAAATATTGTATTCCTCGCCATCGGCAAAGACGACTTTGCGCGGGGCGCGCTGGGCGACCTCGATGACGGGACGCATGAAAAAGGTCGTCTGATTGGTAAAGCTGTTGAGCTTTTCCTGATAGGCCTTCCAGTTGTCGACGGGGCGCTGCGCGACGCCGCTTTCCATCGCCGCCTTGGCCACCGCCATCGGGATATTGGTGATCAGACGCGGATCGAAGGGTTTCGGGATCAGGTAATCCTTGCCGAAGACCAGATCCTCGGCGCCGTAACTTTCGGCCATGACCGACGTTTCCTGCCGCGCGATCTCGGCGATGGCCGTCGCACAGGCGCGCTTCATTTCCTCGTTGATGCCTGTCGCGCCGACATCCAGCGCGCCGCGGAACAAAAACGGAAAGCACAAGACATTGTTCACCTGATTGGCGAAATCGCTGCGCCCTGTGGCGACATAGGCGTCCGGGCGCATTTCGGCCACGTCGGACGGCATGATCTCGGGCGTCGGGTTGGCCAGCGCCAGAATGAACGGCTCTTTGTTCATCGTCTTGATCATGTCCTGTTTCAAAACGCCTGCCGCCGACAGGCCCAGAAACACGTCGACATCCTCTTTCAGCGCCTCGGCCAATGTCCGCGCCTTGGTGTCTTGCGCGAAACGGGATTTATACGGATCGAGATTGCCGTTGCGGCCTTTATGGATCACGCCCTCGCGGTCGCAGACGGTGATGTTCTCGCGCCTCAGCCCGACGGAAATCAGCATATCCAGGCACGACAGCGCCGATGCGCCCGCGCCCGAAGCGACCAGCCGGACATCCTCGAGCTTGCGCTTGGTCAAATGCGCCCAGTTGATGACGGCGGCGGCGACGACGATGGCCGTGCCGTGCTGGTCGTCGTGAAACACGGGAATGTTCATCCGCTCTTTCAGGCGGCGTTCGATCTCAAAACATTCGGGCGATTTGAAATCCTCGAGATTGATGCCGCCGAAAGACGGTTCCATCGCGGCGATGACATTGACCACTTCGTCGATATCCGTCGGTGTGATCTCGATGTCGATGCTGTCGATGCCTGCAAATTTTTTGAACAGGACGGCTTTGCCCTCCATGACGGGCTTGCCGGCCAGCGCGCCGATATTGCCCAATCCCAAAACGGCGGTGCCGTTTGAAATCACGGCAACCAGATTACCTTTGGAGGTATAATCATAAGCCTTGGTCGGATCGGCGGCGATTTCCTCGCAGGGTGCCGCCACGCCGGGCGAATAGGCCAGCGCCAGATCGCGCTGGGTGGCCATGTCTTTCGTGGGGGTAATCGCGATCTTGCCCGGGCGGGGCAGGCGGTGATAATCGAGCGCGCTTTGGCGCAAATCGTCGGTCATAAAGGGTTCCTGAAGAAGTCTGGGTATTTCAGAGAACTTATACTCGCCCGATTCTACCCTGACCAGCTTGCGAACCGCCTAATTTATGCCGCGCCGCACAATAGAGCCTGTTAGAAATGTTTCAGCTTCACGCTTGGTCGGCGGGAAATTTCAACAGACATTCTGGGCAAAATGTCTTCCACGTTGACGCCCATCTCCGCCATCAGTCCTTCGCGCAACGCCACCCGGTCCATGAATTCCGTGTTGTATTTTTCAACTTCGCCACGATCATTTACTTTCTGGAATTTGATCTCGCGCGACGCGCCGGGAATCTCGAACTGGATCCAGTGCAGCCCTTGCGGCCCGTTGACCGGCTTGCCATCTTCAAAATAAGCCGCCGCCAAAGGAAACCCCTCAAAGGATTCCTCGTAGATCGCCGGAAAGA
Organism: uncultured Alphaproteobacteria bacterium; assembly: GCA_965651535.1. Taxonomy (GTDB): domain Bacteria; phylum Pseudomonadota; class Alphaproteobacteria; order Micavibrionales; family SZUA-601; genus JAQGJA01. Next base: position 8,385 of record CBFGSX010000050.1, read on the forward strand.
CCTTGTTGTAGCTGGTTTTGTAATTCGTGCGCGCAAGGGGGGTGACGCTACGCGCAGGATCGGCATGCGACACCAGGCCTTCCATCCCGAATGTGTGTTCCCAGTCTTTGGGAAAACCCTGATGCACCATCATGTAATAGGACAGCGTTTTTTTGGCGTCGGGGTCTTGCGGCCAGACAAACCCGACATAGCGATTCACATGAAGGTTCTCGACAAGAAAGCTATACGAAAAGGTCAAAAACTCTTTTTTCATTTTTAAAATTCTCCCCTTGCGCTCAATGAGAACGCCATAGACAAACACCGCTCCGATTCCCGGGCGGCCTGTCATATTACAATGATGTTGCGATATGTCAATTGAGAAATGGTGCGGCCAAGAAGACTCGAACTTCCACAGGGTTTCCCCCACAGCGACCTCAACGCTGCGCGTCTACCATTCCGCCATGGCCGCGAAAAGGTCAGGGATTCTTAGCGGCTCGAGGCCGGGAAAGCAAGGGAAAACACCTTCCATCCATGGTCCTCGGGCTTGTCCCGTGGACCCATGGGCCGCGGGCCTCCGGGACAAGCCCGAAGGCCATTTTGTTTAATCGTCGCTGGTTCAAATCCCCAAGCGAGGGGAGACCATTAAAAAACCCCGCCCCAGGGGCGGGTTTTTTAATTGGGGGCCCGCGCCGGATTTCACCCAGCGACACAGCGATTTTCAGTCGCTTGCTCTACCAACTGAGCTATCGGGCCATCAGAGACGCGTTTATACGGAATCCCCCGCAGGATGGCAAGCGATTCTGGCGTAAACCGCGCTCAAGCAGCGCCAACGGCAGCGCATAAAGAAAAGACCGGGATTTACAGTCCCGGCCCCCTGAATTCATTAATTTTAGACGTTTAGTCGGTCGCTTCCGGGTATTCGTTCCGGCGCGCCACCGGATCATTGAGACGCTCGTCATCATTGGCGGCGGCCTCTTCTTTTCTGGCCTTTTCAGGCTTTGGCGAAGAATAGATCATCCAAATCCCCATCAGGGCTGTGGCAAGGGCAAACCAAACCAACGCGTATTGCCGATGCCGGTTGTGGGACGGCAGAGGCAACATCCCTCCGATCGGATAGGTGTCGCGTGCCGCTTCTCTTGCCTCATAAAATACCACAGGCGCGACGGCATTCACGCCAATCTCGTGACGCATCGCCGCAAGATCGGGCCAGGCCCACACGCCGCGGGAGGGGTCGTTCTCGGGAGAAGCCCATGGCTTGCGGGTTTCGGGGCGTCTTAAAACGCCTTGCACCGCAAAAACTTTTTCCTGGGATTCCGGTAAAATCGCCTGGCCTTCGGGGACGAATCCGCGGTTGACGACGACGATCTGGCCGTCGGCGAGTCGCAGCGGCATATAAAGATGATACCCGACCGCGCCCTCATAGGTTCGGGGCGCGACCTTGAAGCTGCGCATCCACAGCCATGTCCCCTGCAACGTCGCGGCGCGGTGATCGAGATCCTCCCACGCATTTTCCGAGCCGGGAAGTTTCGCGCGCAAATCGGCGGGCGGTGCTTGCATATTCTGCGCAATCGCGGAAATAAGCTCGTTTTTCCAGGATAAACGGTGCAATTGCCACGATCCCATCGACAGCAAAAGGACGACGCCGATGGCCGCCGTCACGCTCGGCACAAGCGAAAACTCGCGCGAATGGACAAAGCCGAAAATTTTCAGCTTGAGCAAAAGCACATGATCGAACGGCGACGGTTTCTTCGGTTCGGGTTTTTTACCGTCCGATTCGTCTTGGGCGGCGGGGGCGGCCTGAGAGGTCATGACGTCCCAGTCCTAAACCCCAATCTTTATCAAAGCCCTAATAAGCCCTTATTCATACAGGGCGGACTTGTCCTGGGCGGGTTTGCCGTCCGGCTGTGCCGGCTCCGGCGCAACCAAAGCGCGGCCATCGGGGGTTTTCGGGTGGCCCTTGGGCTGTTCATAGGCCAGCCATGTCGGCCAATAGGGCGATTTGTATCTGTATCCGGCCTTGTCCATGCACGAGATGAACATGTCGTTCTCGACAACATCGTCGTAACCATGCTCGATCAGCATGGTGGATTTTTTATACCCGGCACGCACGGTTTCGTGGCGGCACGCGGCAAAGCTCTCGTCGAAACTTTTCTTTGCCCAAGCCTGCTGCGTGAAATTCTGCGCGTTATAGGCGCCGCTGCACGCCGCAAGAAAAACCGGAAGGAAAAACGCGGCGCGTCTCATCAGCCGCCATACCAGTAAACGGCGACAAACAGGAACAGCCACACCACGTCGACGAAATGCCAGTACCAGGCGGCGGCTTCGAACCCGAAATGATCGTCGGGCTTGAAATGGCCCTTGGCGGCGCGCCACCAGCACACGGCTAGAAACAACGTCCCAACCAGAACGTGAAAACCGTGAAATCCCGTCGCCATGTAAAAGGTCGAGGCATAGATCGTATCCGTGAACCCAAAAGCGGCATGATGATATTCAAAAGCCTGAAACCCCGTGAACACCACGCCCAAAGCGACCGTCGCGCCGATGGCCTTGACGGCCTCGTCCTGGCGGCCTTCGATCAGCGCGCCATGCGCCCAGGTGCAGGTGCAGCCCGACAACAATAAAATCATCGTCATCAAAAGCGGCAGGTCGAAAGGCGGGATGGTCTCGATCCCCGCGGGCGGCCAGACAAAGCCGATGCCCTCTTTCGGGAAAAGCGAGGCGTCGAAAAACGCCCAGAAAAACGCCGCAAAGAACATCACCTCCGAGGCGATGAACAGCAGCATGCCATAGCGAAAACCCAATTTCACGATGGCGGAATGTTCCTTGTGATGCGTGGCCTCGCGGATAATGTCGCGGAACCAAAACGCCGCAGCCGCGATCAAAGCCGCGCCGCCGAGCCACGCCAGAATCCAGCCCTTGTCGTGAAAGCCCATGATCGCGCCGAAAGCCAGTAATCCGGCCGCCAGAGACGACCACATCGGCCAGGGCGACGGTTTGACGATATGAAACGGGTGGGGTTTTCCGGTCGAACCGTAGGAAATATTGTGGGACATGGG
>CBFGSX010000051.1:0-10899 GCA_965651535.1 uncultured Alphaproteobacteria bacterium
CGAGCCATTTCCGTTTTTCAGTTGAACGCGGTATGGAAATTATGCGCGAATTGCGCGCGCGAGAATTGTCGGGGATTTGCGTGCCGCAATATACGCTGGATATTCCGAACGGTTCGGGGAAAATCCCGCTCGACGGCGATCATGTGCAAATACTGGGCGCAGGACGCTACCGGGTAAAATCCTCCGATGGCACGTGGCACGAATATGAGGATGTGTTGTAATTTTTGTCATTCCGAGCGAGGCCCATGGCCGACGAGGAATCTTATCGTTCTGCGGGAGATCCCTCACATACGTTCGGGATGACAGAAAGAATCTATTTCAAATATTTCTTGATTAACTCGATGGCCTGATCGGCGTCTTTTTCCTCGGTCAGGTCGAAGACCGACACCCTCTGGCCGTCGACATCGACTTTGTCGTTGGCGAGAATGCGCTTGACCTGATCGGCGGAGAAATTCTCTTCCAGTTGCTTGCCGAACTGGAAATCCGAAACGGATTTCGGCTTGCCCGAGGCGAAGTCGGAATTGTAACGAACCAGCTCAACCAGGCCTTCGACGGGGCCAGCAGACAAATGCACGCCGTTATAGCCCATCGATACGTCGTCGATGCCCAAGTGATCCTTGTTTTCCATGAGCGATCGGCGCACGGAACCGGCTTCGGCGTTTTGCGGGTTGGTGGCGCCGATGAATTTCTGGCGTGCCGAAGCCCAGTCCAGATCGCCCTTGAGGTTGAACACGACGATGGCGCGGCCCGGTTGCGTGAAATGAATGACCTGTTTCGGGTGGAAGCCGTTGAACACGTGCACAACCTTGCCGTCTATTTTCACCGGTACGGTATAGGTGCCGCCAGCCAATTTCTTGCTGCCGAGGCTATCGAACATGATCTCAAGGCTTTCGGCGTTGAAGGCCGGGAATTTCTTGAGGAATTCAAGCCCGCCCATGACGGTCGCCGCGCCGAATTCCATGCCGTAAATTTCCTTGAACTTTGCCTTGGCGCTGTCGCTGACGGCGTTGGCGGCATTGCTGGCGATCTGATTGATGACGCCGTAATGCTGGCTGATGATGTTGTGCTGCTCGAGATATTTGCCGTTAAGCACCAGCACATCGTCGATCTTGAGGTTGAAGGCCTCGATGCGCTCCAGCACCAATTCGGTAATCGCCTGAATGTTCATCTTGCCGTTCTTGAGCAGGATTTCCGGCTTCATGAAGAACAGGAACTCGTGCTTGGCAGCGGCTTTTTGCGGGGCCGAGAACACGGACTCGCGCAAGGCTGTGGCACTTTCTTGCGCTTTGGTGATAGACGAGGTGATGGACGAAAGAAGTTCCTGAGCCATGGCGTATCAAAATCCTGTTTTGTTATGGTATTCGAGCCGAGTCGATCCGCCCCCTTACTAATGGGGAAGACCCAAATTGGCAAGGTTTTGCTGCGAAATTCAGGCTTTACGCCAGGCCTCGAGCTGGGAAAGAGTCTCTTCCAGAACTCCGCGCCCCAGAGGCACACGCTTGGCGGCTTTTTCCAGCGCGTTATGACGGCCATGCTGTTCGAGAAGGCCCGCGTGCTTCATCAGCGCGTCAAGACCAAAATTCCCAGCCATCCCCTTGAGATTATGGGCTTTTTCGGCCAGATCGTCCATATCCTCGGTTTGCATGGATTCCTGTATCTGGTCGGTCAGCTCGCGGCATTTCTCGATCAGCTCGTCCAAAATCCCGTCGAGGGTTTCCGCAGGCAACGAGGCGCGTAATTGTCCCAGCGTTTCAAGGTTCAGAATTTCGGGTTTTTCTTCATCGGCCTCCGGCTCGTCCTTGGACGCAATCAAAGGCTTTTCCTCCGGTGGCGGAACCGCATCAATCGCGTCGGCGTATTTCACATTCTTGGAGAGTTCCCTGAGCAGTTTTTCCTTGTCCTCGTCGGACAGCTTTTCAAGGTTCGACATGATCGTATCGATCGTGATCGGCGCACCTGTCGCCGTCACGCTTGCGGGTGCCAGGATTTGCAACGCAGCGCGTAGTGCGTTCTGCGTCACCGGCTTGGTCAGCACGCCTTGCACGCCAATCTCCTTGATCTTTTTGATTTCATCCGGTTCGGTCACGCCGGTCAGCGCGAAAACAGGCAGCTTGGCACGCAACGGGTGCGGGTTTTCGCGCAATTTTGTCAAAAAGGTTTTGCCGTCCATCTCGGGCATCATCATATCGGCGAACACGACGTCGAAACGATCCTCATCGATCCGCTTCAGCGCTTCGGCACCGCTACCGACCGAAGTGACTTGGTGACCATCCAGTTCAAGCAGTCCCGCTGTCACTTTGAGGTTGATCGGATTGTCGTCCACCAACAGCACGTAAAGCGTGCGCGCGGCCTTAGCGGGGGCTTGCGCCTCGTTTTCGGCGATCGACGCTTCGGAAGCCGGGGCGAAAGGCAACGTGAACCAGAACGTGCTGCCCTGACCTTCGGTGCTGACGACGCCGATTTCGCCTTGCATGGCGTTGACCAGCATCCGGCAGATATTCAGCCCCAGACCCGTGCCGCCGAAGCGTCGGCTGATGCTGGCATCGGCCTGCATATAAGGCTGGAACAGGCGCGCCTGATTTTCCGTGGATATCCCCATGCCGGTATCCTGAATCTCGAACAGCAGCGCGATCTGGCCGCGGCGGACGGCGTCCGTGTCCGGACGGCGCTGCACCGTGACGGTAACCTTGCCCTTGTCGGTGAACTTGATGGCATTGCCGACAAGGTTGAGCAGAATCTGGCGGACGCGGCTGGGATCGCCCGTCAAGTGATCGCCGACATCGTCGGCGATGCGTACCTCGATGGTCAGGCCTTTTTCCTTGGCGCGTCCATTCATCAGAGTCGCGACCGAATTGACGAGGCTGCGCAGGTTGAAGGGAATGCTCTCGAGGTCGATGGCACCTTTCTCGATCTTCGAGTAATCGAGAATATCGTTGAGCAGCGTCAGCATCGTGTCGCCGGAATTCTTGATGACCTCGACGTATTCGTGCTGTTTCTCGTTCAACGGGCTTTGGCGGATCAAATCGACGACGCCCATGATCCCGTTCATCGGCGTGCGGATTTCATGGCTGATGATGGCTAAAAAGTCCGATTTGGCCTTGTTCGCAGCATCGGCCTCGCGGCGCGCGATTTCAAGCTCGGCCGAGCGCTGCTGTTCGCGGTGGCGCAGCTCGTTGAGCAAAAAGCGCTCGCTCTCCATTTTCTTTTCCCAGGACTGGTTCTCTTCGGCGTGCCGATCCTTGAGATCCTTCATCTCGTTGCGCAGGCGGCGCTGCAACAGTTCGGTCTCCTGATCGAGCGAGCGCCAATAGGAAAACACGGATGCAACCCCGGCCACCGCCAGAAACAGCGCATAGGCAATCGGCGCGCCGAACGGCACGTAATCGGCCAGCCACGGCATGGCCGCCAGCGCAACCCATGCCGGAATGAACCACGCCAGCCCGTATTGGTGGATGGTGATGGCAATCGTCGCCAATGTCAGGAAAATCCCGGTCAGCGACAGAATGACATGCGGCAGCTTCTCGACGCTGATGCCATGGGCGATCGGGATGTCCAGATTGAACAGGCCGATGAAAATCGCGGCGAGGTTTACCAAAATCGGTAACACGCTGACGGCGGACTTGATGCTGTAGCGGCTGGACGCCACCCACAGCAGGATGCTTGCAACAATGCCGAATAGACCATAAATGAAAAGCGGCAGCACAACCGGATGATGCCCGAGCATGAACGGCACAAGCTCGGAGCGTTGCAGGATAAAAATGCCGATGCCCAGCACCAGCGCGTTAAGCGCCAGAACGCCTTGCAACATCTGCCGCGTCAGGATCAACTGCACCAGTCCCGCGCCGCACACGCCGCCCATCACCAGCCACAACAGGCTGATCTTTTGGGCGAGGCGGGTGGCCTCCTGCGAAACATAGGTCGTCGTCTTGAGAACGGGGGCGACCGGGTTTTGAATGCCCGGCCATGTTTCGACCAAGGCATAGCGCGTGGTCGTCTGGATGGACGGCAACCCGAGCGGAATCGACAAACGTGTCGGCTGCGCAAGATTGGGCCAACGCGTCAGAGGCTTTTCCGGGTTATCCGCATCATAAATCCGCACCGATTTGATTGGCGAAGGCATTGTCTTGAGCAGAGGTGCAAATTCCAATACCCATTGTTCGGCGCGGCTGTTGTTCGTGACGGGCAGCTCCAGCCAATAGCTCGAGCCGCTCACGCCGAAATCGATCAAGGTGCTGGCGGGAACTTTTTTTGATTGTGTCAGAGCGGAAAATTGCGCCCGTGCTTGAATAGCGGATTCAGAGCCGGTTTGATCCTCGAAATAAGCTGCCGGGGCGGATACCTCGCCGGTATCGTCCGCGTGTTCGCCGATCAGGATCGACGCCTGGGCCGCGGCTGGAAAGATCACACCTCCGGCACACAGCAACAACGATACGGCAAGGACTTGGAAATGTTTTGAAATCATGGAAACCGGACAAGGAGGAGCGAACCGCTTTTATCCTATCGGGAACACGTTAAAACAGCCTGAATACTTAAAGGAGCGTTATTGCCATAAGGGCAAGAATAACGACGCTCACCGTGGTGGCAACAAAAGCGGCTTTGGTAAAGCGCGACCACAGATGGCGCGCTTCGGCGAGATAGGTGGGATCGGGCGTGGGGGCGGACATGGGCTTTCTCCGTTTTGCTGATAGGATTTTGCCTTGTTTTCTGTTGGCGGCAAGGGGGCAAGCTGCTATAGATACCCCATTCTCCTTAATCTTCCGTGGACGACGCATGATGTGGCGGGTTTGCCTTGTTTTATCTGTTCTTTTCGGCCTTGCCGCGCCCGTTGTTCAGGCTTCCTCCTATGTCGTTCCCGATGTAACGGTGATCGCCGAGGCGGATAACGCCGTCAAGGCCAAGGACGCCGCCATCCAAAAGGCACAGCGCATGGCTTTTGCGCAGCTGATCGGCAAGCAGGAGGTGGATATCGCCGCCATAGGCGACAAGGATATCACACGCCTTGTAAGTGGATTTTCCCTTAAGAACGAACGCGTTACATCGAAATCCTATAGTGCTTCCTTCACCATTCGCTTCGAGCCGAACCGCACGCAGTTCTTCATCCAGCAGCAGGGGTTCGATCTGGTCGATCCGACCATGCTGGCGGATGCCGAAGAAGGAGCCGGAATTCGACTTGATGCCGATCAGACCATGCTCGACACGGGCGTGTTGCTTTTGCCCGTGCTGGATATCGGCAGCCGCCGCGTGCTGTGGGACGATCCCAATCCGTGGCGGCAGGTCTGGCAGAAACGCGATTATTCCATGACCGGCCTGTCGCTGCGCGTGCCGCTTGGCGATATCGACGACATTCGGGACGTGCCGGATGCGGAATTCCTGACGGGCGGGCGCGCCGATATCGGCCAGATGCTGCGCCGTTACGGTGTCAACACGCTCTATGTCGCCGTTGCCAAAAACCAAGGCCCGGCGCTGGATCCTTCGGGCGGCATGGTGGTGTCGCTATATCGCCATGACGGCAACCGTCTGGGCTTTGTTCGCAAGACGATTTTGCATCCGCGTCCCGGCTATGCGTTTGACGACGCCGTGCCTGCCGCCGTGCAGATGATCGTGATGGCGGAAAACAATAAAACGGCCCACGAAGAACCGGTTTTGGCCGAAGAGGGCGAGGGGACAAATCTTTTTGATTCTCCGGCCGAGACGGAAACCGCGTCAATCCCCGCCGAAGAGCCGCCGCCCCTTCACGGATCGCTGGTGGTGACGGTGCCGTATCAGAGCTTCGCGCAATGGGTCGATATCCAGAAACGCCTGCGCCGCGTGGCGGGTGTGCAGAATATCCTGCCAATCCGCGTTTCGCCTTCGAGCGCACAGGTCGAGCTGGTCACGGGGATTTCCATGGCCGCGCTGGCGCAAAATGCCGCCGCGCAGGGGTTTGACCTGCAAACCATGCCCAGCGGCGAAATGGCCCTGATCGAAAGGTAAAAACATGTCCACACGTCATGCGTATTTCTGGCTTGTTGTCACGGCAATCGCCTTTGGTCTGGTCTGGTTGCTGCGCGATACCCTTGCGCCGTTTCTGTTCGGGATGGTGATCGCCTATCTGATTAATCCAAGCGTCTCGGCGCTGAGCCGGAAAATGCCGCGCGCCATGGCTACCGGCGTGGTGCTGGTGGCGTTTCTTGCCGTGCTGGTCGGGTTTTTGATGATCGTCACGCCGATGATCGGCCGACAGGCCTTGGCGTTCTTCAACGACATTCCGCAATATACCGCCGCGCTCCAACAATGGTCTGCGCCCCATATCGAGCAATTCCTCAGCCGCCTCGGCCCCGAGGAAGTCGCCAAGATTCGCGACGCGGCAGGCAACCAGTTCGGCAACGTCCTTAAAGGCGCGCGCGACATTTTCCTGCGCCTGTGGAGCGGCGGCATGGCGCTGGTCGATCTTGTCATGCTGATTGTCATCACGCCGGTTGTGGCTTTCTATTGCTTGCGCGATTGGCCGGGAATTGTCACGCGCATCCGCAATCTTTTCCCGCGCGATTCCGCCAAAACGCTCGAGACGATTTTCGCGGAATGCGATACACGGCTGGCCGGGTTTTTGCGCGGGCAGTTGCTGGTGTGCATCTGCCTTGGATTGATTTATGGTGTGGCGCTCAGCCTTGCCGGTCTTAACTTCGGAATGGCGATCGGATTTTCCGCCGGGATTCTTTCCTTTATTCCTTATGTCGGGTCGATCTTCGGTTTTGCTGCCAGCGTCGGCGTCGCGCTTTTCCAATTCGACGGTTTTCAGATGCCACTTGTCGTTGCAGCGATCTTTTTCGTCGGCCAGTTCATCGAGGGCAATTTCCTGACGCCGAAACTCGTCGGCAGCCGCATCGGGCTGCATCCCGTCTGGGTGATCTTCGCCTTGATGGCGGGTGGACAACTGTTCGGCTTCACGGGGCTTCTTCTGGCGGTGCCGGTCGCCGCGATGATCGGCGTCGCCGTGCGTCACGCACTGATCTGGTATGAGAAAAGCCCGGCCTATCGGGGGGGCGGAAATTGACGGCACATCAGGAAGCCCTGCCTTTTGAGTGGACGGCGCAATACAATCTGGAGAATTTCATCGTCACCGGATCGAATGCCGCGGCATTTGAGGCCGTGCGCGACCCTGCGCGCTGGAGCGCGCCCGTCGCGTTCCTGCTGGGCGGCGAGGCAAGCGGCAAGACCCACCTGACGGCGATTTTCCGTGAGCTGCACGATGCCGCGCCCGTCGCGGATATCGAATCGGCGATACAAGAGGAGCGGAAAACCCTGTTTATCGATGACGCCGATACGCGCTTTTCCGGCAGTCCGACAGAGCAGGAAAAGCTGTTCCACCTTGTCAATCATGTCGCGGCGAAAAGCGGGCGTTTGTTGCTGACCAGCGCCAAGGAACCTGCGGAATGGGTGACCGTCCCCGACCTGTTGTCGCGCCTTCAGGCCGCGCCGAAATTCTTTCTCGACAATCCCGATGATGACATGGTGCGGGCGGCCTATCAGAAGTTGTTCATGGATCGCGGGGTCGTGCTGGATGAGAAGACGATCAAGTATCTTGTGCTGCACACCGATCGCAGCCTTGCGAAAATCCGCGGGCTTGTGCATAGGCTCGACCAGGCCGCGCTGGCCGATGGCAAACGCCTGACAAGACCTTATATCGGAAAAATCCTGACGAAAATCCTAGGCTGAAACGGTCTCGCGTGTTTCCGATGTTTCACGGTTCGGTGCGTCGGCGCGCTTGATCTCGCTGCGCAGGTCATTCAAATCGATGAAATGATCGGCCTGACGGCGCAGTTCGTCCGCGACCATCGGCGGATGCGCTTCGACCGTGCTGACGACGCTGACACGCGTGCCCTTGCGCTGCACGGCCTCGACCAGGCGCTTGAAATCGCCATCGCCCGTAAACAGCATCACATGATCGACCTTGTCGGCCAGTTCGAGCACGTCGCAGGCCAGTTCGACGTCGATATTTCCCTTGATCTTGCGACGACCTGCGGAATCCGTGTATTCGCGGGCGGTTTTTGTCACCATCGTATAACCGTTGTAATCCAGCCAATCGACCAGCGGGCGGATCGGGGAGAAATCGTTCTCTTTATCCTCGACCAAAGCCGTATAGTAATAGGCGCGGATCAGCTTCCCCTGTTTGGCCGTCCAGGCCAAAAGCCGCTTGTAGTCGATATCGAATTCCAGACCTCGCGCCGCGCCGTAAAGATTGGCACCATCGATAAACACGGCAAGTTTCTCGTCTTTGTACCATACCATATTTCTATCTCCTTGTTTTTATTTAATTTATCTTCATGGGGCGTATAGCTTGACCCTAGAACGGAACAGGCGGGATGGCAAGGGCAGGGACGAGGGCGTTTTTCTGCTTGCCAAGCCGGATACGAAACTTTATAAAGCCCTTTGTTTATTCACCGGAATTTCCCCGAGGACTTGTATTATGGCACGCGTAACCGTCGAAGATTGCATTGAAAAAATCCCCAACCGCTTTGAATTGGTGATGGCGGCCTCGCAGCGCGTGCGCGACATTCAGGCCGGATCGGCTATCACGCTCGACCGCGACCGCGACAAGAATCCGGTCGTCGCCCTGCGTGAGATCGCGGAATCCACCATTGATACTGAAGACCTCAAGGAAGGCCTGATCAAGCGCAACCAGCGCCTGTTCGCCGCCGCCGAGGAAGCCGAAGAGCACGTCGATGTCATCGAAGGCGAGGAAGTCTGGGCGAATATGGCCCGCGAAGCCCTCGAAGACGGCGAAGAAGGCGATTTGAACATGGACGCCGAGGACGAAGAAGGTGAAGCCGATGATGAGGCTCTGCCGGAAGCCGCCGAAGAAGAGAAATTCTAGGCCAATCAGCCTTTTTGGGGCTTGTTAATCATTTAACCTTACACCATTTCAAAGGTTGAACCTGTGTTGCGGGCGCGGCACGGGGCGGTTTTTGTGTTAGTATAAGGTCATGATCCGGCAGTATGAACTGGTAGAAAAAGTGCGCGCATACGATCCCGATGCCAACGAGGATCTGCTCAATCGCGCCTATGTCTATGCCATGAAAATGCATGGCAGCCAGAAGCGCGCCAATGGCGACCCGTATTTTTCGCACCCGCTCGAAGTCGCCGGCATTCTGACGGATTTGCGTCTGGATGACGCGACCATCGCCACGGCATTGCTGCATGACACGCTCGAAGACACGTCAGCCACCTATGACGAGTTGAAATCCCTGTTCGGCGAGGAAGTCGCCAAAATGATCGATGGCGTGACCAAGCTGTCGAAGATCGAATTGCAATCCACGGAAAGCTCGCAAGCGGAAAACTTCCGCAAGCTGGTGCTGGCCATGTCCGAGGATATCCGCGTGCTGCTTATCAAGCTGGGCGACCGTCTGCACAATATGCGCACACTGCAATTCAAACCCAAGGCCGACAGCCGCCGCCGCATCGCCACCGAGACGCTCGAAATTTATGCGCCGTTGGCCGAGCGCATCGGCATGAAGAAAATCCAGGACGAGTTGCAGGATCTTGCTTTCAAGGAACTCAACCCCGAGGCCCGCGACAGCATCGCCGCGCGTCTGACCTTTCTGCGTGAGGACGGATCGAGCCTGGTCGAGGATATCATCCACGAGCTGCAAGAAACTTTGGACGAGGCGGGGATGAAGGTGCAGGTCTCCGGCCGTGAAAAATCGAAATACTCCATCTGGAAAAAGATGCAGCACAAGAACGTGGCGTTCGAACAGCTCTCGGACATCATTGCGTTCCGCATTCTGACCGACAATATCGCCGATTGCTATCAGGCTTTGGGTGTCATCCACAGCAAATATTCGATGGTGCCCGAGCGCTTCAAGGATTATATCTCGACGCCCAAGCAAAACGGCTATCAATCGCTGCACACCACGGTCATCGGCCCGAAAAAACATCGTATTGAGATTCAGATACGCACCCACGAAATGCATGATGTTTCAGAGCTGGGCGTCGCCGCGCATTGGGGCTATAAGCAAAACAACAAAAGCAGCGGCAAACAGCAATATCGCTGGTTGCGCGAATTGCTCGAGATTCTTGAAAACGCGCAAAAGCCGGACGAATTTCTCGAGCACACCAAGCTGGAGCTGTTTCACGAGCATGTTTTCTGCTTTACGCCCAAAGGTGAGCTAATCGAGCTGCCGCGCGGGTCGACCCCGATCGATTTCGCTTATGCCGTTCACAGCCATGTCGGCAACACCACTGTTGGCGCCAAGGTCAATGGCCGCATCGTGCCGCTGACCACCGCATTGCAAAACGGGGATCAGGTCGAGATCGTCACCTCGAAAAACCAGACGCCGTCGCCGACCTGGGAACGCTTTGTCGTCACCGGCAAGGCGCGCAGCCATATCCGCCGTTTTGTCCGCCAGCAGCAACGCGACGAATACGCGGCGCTTGGCAAGGCCATGCTACAAAAAGTTTTCCGCCAAGAGGGCTATGAGTTCAGCGACAAGGCCGTCAAGAACGTCCTGAGCAACTTCAAACAGCCGGATGTTGAGGATCTCTACGCGGCGATCGGTTCGGGCAATCCACCGGCCAAGGACGTCTTCTATGCCATTTTTCCGGCGCACAAGCCCAAAGACTCAGATGGGCCAAAAAAACCGGAAGACCTGATCAACAAAAGTGTCGGCGCGCTGCAACAGCAACAGAAAAAAACGGTGCCACCGATTGCCATCAAGGGGCTCATCCCCGGCATGGCCATCCACTATGCCCGCTGTTGTCACCCTCTACCGGGTGACCGTATCGTTGGCATCATCACGACGGGGCGTGGTGTCACCATTCACACCATTGATTGCGAGACGCTGGAATCCTATGCCGACCAGCCCGAACGCTGGCTGGATGTCTCATGGGGGGATGAAAGCGCCGCGGGCGAAGCCATGACGG
>CBFGSX010000052.1:0-10876 GCA_965651535.1 uncultured Alphaproteobacteria bacterium
ATACGCCCGGCAACCGTCACGGAATCTTCCGTCTGCGCGCCGTCGGCGAGGTCTTTGTATTTTTCCTGCAAGGCGGCGGCGTTGTGCGTCGGCTTGAAATTCGCCGGATAGGGGTTGATCCCGCGTTTCTGGAAATATTCAAGATTCTTGATCTTGGCATGACGGACGATGTTGTCGTCGGGCAGGGCGTCTTTCAATAGGGCTTCTGGCATGGTCTCGTTTTCCGTGGTTTTGGACGATTTTAGACGCAAAAACGAAGTATTTCTATCCTATTTGTCATGCCCGCGCAGGCGGGCATCCGGCTTGAAATCCGATAAGAATCAAAGCCAGACCCCCGCCGCCGCGGGGGTGACAAGAGGGGAGGGAGTATCTACACTCGGCCCCCATGACCCTGTATCCGACCGACCGCTTTCGCGGCCTTGAGACCCCGTTTTACTATTACGATCTGGATTTGCTGAAGGCGACTTTGACCGCCTGCAAGGTCGAGGCCGACCGCCATGGTTTTTATGTGCATTACGCCATGAAGGCCAATTTTAACCCGCGCCTCCTGCAAACGATCTGTCATGCTGGATTCGGCGCCGATTGCGTCAGTGGCAACGAGGTCAAGGCTGCCATCGAGACGGGATTCAAGCCGGAAACGGTATTCTTCGCCGGGGTCGGCAAAACCGACAACGAGATCGATCTGGGGATGATCTATGATATTGCGTGTTTCAATGTGGAATCCATCGAGGAATTGCGCGTCATCAATAAATTGGCGGCTTCGCGCAAGCAAAAGGCGCGCATTGCCCTGCGCATCAACCCGGATATCGACGCCAAGACGCACAAGAACATCACCACGGGCCGTGAAGAAAACAAATTCGGCATCAATGAGTGGGAACTGCCCCAATGTGTCGAGGCTTTGCGCCAATGCAAGAATCTTGAATTGATCGGCATTCATTTCCATGTCGGCTCGCAGATCACGGATATGGGCGTGTTCAAAGAGCTTTGCGCCAGTGTCAATGAAACCGCTGCATGGTTCGAGGAAAAAGGTTTTCCGGTCAAAGTGTTGAATGTCGGCGGCGGTTTGGGCGTCGATTACGACGCGACCGACGGCAATCCCATGCCGGATTTCAAAGCCTATTTCGGTATTTTCAAAGACAACCTGAAAATCAAAAAGAGCCAACAAGTGCATTTCGAATTGGGCCGCGCGCTTGTCGCGCATTGCGGAACATTGGTGTCACGCGTGTTGTATGTGAAGCAGGGTGTCAAAAAGAATTTCGCCATATTGGATGCGGGCATGACGGAATTGATGCGTCCGGCGCTTTATGGCGCGTTTCACAAGATCGAAAACCTCAGCGCCAAGGGCGGCAGCATGAAATACGATGTCGTCGGGCCGATTTGCGAAAGCACGGATGTTTTTGCGCAAGGCGTGGAACTACCCGAAACCTCGCGCGGGGATATCGTGTTAATCCACACAGCAGGCGCTTATGGCGAGGTCATGGCGTCGAATTACAACCTGCGTGGCAGCGTGAAAACGGTTTTTAGCGATAACTAAAACCCTGTCATTCCCGCGAAAGCGGGAATCCAGTTTAAATTTCTGGTTTTGTGCCGCTGGATCCCCGTTTTCACGGGGATGACAAGAATGTAGAATTTATTGTGGAATCCATTCTTTTTGCAACTGATCCAAAGAGCCGTCTTTGAGGGCAGCTCTTATTTCTTCGACCAGGCGCATCATGGTGCGGACATTGTGGATGGTCAGCAATTGCACACCCAAAGACTCTTCGGATTTCAATAAATGGTGGATATAGGCGCGGCTGAATTGCTCGCCATAGCAATCGCATGACGGGTCGATCGGGTTTGGATCGTCTTTGAACTTCGCGTTGAGCAAATTGAGACGTTCGCCTTTGACGCCCTTCACGATAGCGCTGCCGTGACGGGCGAGGCGGGTCGGATGCACGCAATCCAACGTATCCACGCCCAGTTTTACGGCGGCGAAAACATCGCGCACAAGCCCGTAACCCAATAAATGGCGCGGGCGGTCGGGGCGGGCGCGTTTCGTGCACCATTCGGTGACCATGTCGAGGTCTTGCGGCCCTTTGCCCATGGAGCCGCCGATGGCGATGCCGAAGAAATCGCGGTCATTGACGTAGTCGGTGGAGATGGCGCGTAAATCTTCAAAATGCGCGCCCTGAATGACGCCATACATGGCTTGCTTGCCGTCGTTATGGGCGTTGAATTCCGCCAAGGAACGATCGCCCCAGCGCATCGAGCGCTCGACGCCAAGCGCGGAATACTCCTTGGTATCCTGATAGGCGGTGCATTCATCGAATTGCACCACAAGGTCCGCGCCCAATTGGCGTTGCAATTTGGTGGCAATCTCGGGCGACATGAAGATTTTCGATCCGTCCTTGTAGGAACGGAAGGTTGCGCCTTCTTCGGTGATCTTCAGCAGGGATTTTTCCATGTCGGTGCGTTTGACGCCCGTGGTATCCTGAGAAACTGAACCATGTTGCATGGCGAAGACCTGATACCCGCCGCTGTCGGTCAGCATCGGGCCATCCCATCCGGTGAATTTATGGAGGCCGCCCATTTTTTCGATCAAATCCGCGCCGGGCTGGATCATCAGGTGATAATTATTCGCCAGAATAATTTGTGCGCCGCATTTCTTGAGGTCGGCGGGCGTCATGGTTTTGACGGTGGCGCGCGTGCCGCAAAAGATGAAATTCGGCGTTTCGATCACGCCGTGCGGCGTGTGAATTTTGCCCAACCGCGCCATGGAATGGGGATCGTTGTGGAGGGTTTCAAATTTGAAATTGGGATATGAGGACATCACAAGACCGTAACCCTTGCGCAAGCGAGGGGCCATACGATAAGCGGACATTTCCATGGGCCCCCGCTTTCGCAGGGGTTGCGGGAAGGGGAGTTAGGCAGCCTTTTTATCAGCCAGCTTGGCTTCGAGTTGCTTCTTCATCGCGCGAAGCGAGGCCAACGGCAGCTTGGTCTTGGCCGTGTCTTGCAGATAGGCGTCGAAGCCGCCTTTGTGCTCGATCGTGCGCAAAGCCGCCGGTGTCAGGCGCAGCTGAATGCCGCGGCCCAAGGTCTCGCTGTACAGCGTGGCAACCTGCATGTTGGGCAGGAAGCGGCGGCGGGTCTTGTTGTTGGCGTGGGAAACGTTGTTTCCGGTCAAAACGCCTTTACCGGTAATCGTGCATTTGCGGGCCATTTCGGCACTCCTTAGTCTCAATAGAATCTCGTAAGTCGGCATCTTTTAAGGGTTTGGACCGCCCGAGTCAAGGAAAAACAGGAGGCAAGACCGTTATGAATTAACCATTTTTGTATTGACATATTTTTTTTAGGGTTAACGTGGCGGCCAACCTACTCAAAGGGAGATTTTTCATGAAAGCTATACAAGTAAACCCTATAATTCATTGGTTCATGTTTACGGCCGTTACGCTAACTGGTGGCAAAGCAATTTACGGCTGGATTGCTGTCGATCCGAAGGTCAAGAATACCAAAATGGAAATCCTTCAGCATGCTACGCCGATCACTGAGAGGGTAATCGAGATGAAGGAAAACGGCGATACGTTGCGTGTCTGCACCGATACCGTGGCCTATCGCGTCCCGGCTCATGTGCTGGAACTCAAGTAATCAATCTCCCCAGCCCGTGTCATCCCCGCCCCGTGTCGTGGCACGGGGTAAACTCCAGCGGGGATCCAGCGGCACAAAACGTAAGATTTTAACTGGATTCCCGCTTTCGCGGGAATGACAGTGTGAGGCGTGTTATCTCTCCCTAAGCGCTTCCTGGCGAGCCTCTAGCGAGCGGGTGAGGGCGCGTATGCCGATGCCGATCAATGGACCCCTGCCTTCGCAGGGGTGACGGATGAGAAGGCTGTCATTTGGGATAAATTTTCGTGTCTTCGCGCCTTCGTGTGGAAAACTTCTGACCACGAAGCACATGAAAGGCATGAAGCTCTCCGGGAGCATCCCGCCCGTGCGGGATTCTGAGTGTTCTTACGGGTTAAATAACCCAATTCCCCCTCTCCCGGCTCTCTGACGTTTGCCGACCTCTCCCGCAAGGGGAGAGGTGTTATTACCGCTCTCTGAGGGCTTCCTGGCGGGCCTTCATAATGGGCTTAAGGAGATAATCCAAAACGGATTTCCGGCCCGTCAGAATCTGCACATTGGCGGTCATGCCGGGGATGATGGGCAGTTCCTTGCCGTTATGAGCCATGACATTTTCGCGGGTACGGATGGTCACGCGGTAAAAGCTCTCGCCTTTTTCGTTCTGGATCGTGTCGGCGGAAATGCCCTCGACCACCCCGTTGAGGCCGCCATAGATGGAATAATCATAGGCCGTGATCTTGACGATCGCCACCTGGTTCGGGCGGATAAAAGCGATATCTTTGGGCGGCACTTTGGCTTCGATCAGCAATGTGTCGTTCAGGGGGACGATCTCCATCACGTCTTCGCCGGGCTTGATGACGCCACCGACCGTGTTGGCCGTGATCTGTTTGACGGTCCCGCGAACAGGCGAGCGCAGTTGCGTGCGCTGGACCTTGTCCTCACCGCCGCGCAGGATTTGCGTCAGGCTGTCCATCTCGGCCTTGGCGGCGGCCAGTTCGTTCTGGGCCTCGGAGCGGAATTTCGCCTTGACCTCGCCGATGCGTTGCTGGGCTTCGGCAACGGCGGATTTGGCGCGTGGCACCGCCGTGCTGATGGTGTTGATCTCGCCGCGCAGATCGGTGACCTCGCCCTCGATGCGCAGCAATTCGACCTTGGACATGACGCCCTGCGCCACGAGCGGGCGGCGCATATTCAATTCTTCTTCCTTGAGGGCAAGGTTGCTGCGCAGCTGTTGCAGCCTTGCGCCCATTTCGCGCACTTCCTGATTGCGCTGGCTGACCTGACTTTCGAGAACGGAGAGTTCCGCGGCGCGCTGGCTCTGGCGCAAATTATATTGCTGGATCTGTTCGGTAATAACCTGCGGCGCTTTTTGTTGCAGCACCTCGGGAAACTTGAGTTCGGTTCCCATGATTTCGGCGTCCAGACGCGCGACCATGCCTTGCAGATAATTGTAACGCGCCTCGCGCTCGCGCAGGCCGGTTTCGGCGGAAACATTGTCGATACGCAGAAGCACTTGGTCTTTTTCGACGACCTGTCCCTCGCGGACGAGAATTTCCGATACGACACCGCCGTCAAGGGATTGGATAAGCTGGATGCGGCTCGAGGGGATGACCTGCGCGTCACCTTTGGTGACTTCGTCAATGACGGCCAGAGCCGCCCACAGCACAAACAGCACAAGGCTGATCGCGGTGATAATCGACAGCAGATAGGCGAAATGTGCGCCTGAGGAGCGGATGGCCGCCTCGACATCGGGCATAAATGCGACGTCGTCCTGCATTTCCTCGGTCTCGCCGGGGTCGAGCCATTCTTTGATGTCTTTCCATGATTTCATTTTCATGCGCCGACCTTTTTCACATCGCCTTGGGTCAATGAAGTAATGACTTGTTCCTTCGGCCCGTCGGCGACGATTTTACCATTATCGAGAATAATCACGCGATCCACGACGTTCAACATCGTGCCGCGATGGGTGATGCAGACCAAAGTGCGCAGGCCGCGATAGGCGCCCAATCTTTGCTGAAAACGGTTTTCCGATCCGGTATCCATGTTGCTTGACGGCTCGTCCATCACCAGCAAAGGCGGGTTGCCGCACAAGGCGCGCGCGATGGCGACCGATTGGCGCTGGCCGCCGGACAAAGCCATGCCGCGCTCGCCGACTTGTAAATCAAGACCATGGGCGTGGCCGCGCACGAAATCCATCACCCCGGCGAAATGTGCCGCAACCTGGATCGCGCCGTCATCGACATGCGGCGCGCCATAGGCGATGTTTTCGCGGATCGTGCCGTAAAAAAGATAGTTGTCCTGTCCGACATAGCCGATATTGCGGCGGATGTCGGCGGGGTCGATCTGGCGTATATCGATACCGTCGAGCAAAATCGTGCCCTCGGTCGGCTCATAGAGCTTCATCATCAGGCGGCCCAGCGTCGATTTGCCCGAGCCGATCCGGCCCAGCACCGCCACGCGTTCACCCGGGCGAATGGTAAAGGAGACGTTGTCCAAAGCCTTTTCCGACTGGCCGGGATAGGAGAATGAGACGTTCTGGAATTCGATCTGGCCTTGCAATTCGGGCGTATGGTGAAAGGATTTTCCGGCGGGGCGCTCGGTTTCCGATTCCATCAGTTTTTGCAGTGCTTCAAGCGAAGCGCGCGATTGCTGGTATTTCAAAAGCAAGCCCGATACAGCGCTGAGTGGCCCCAGCGCGCGGCCCGACAGGATCGACATGGCGATCAGCGCGCCCATCGTCAGCTCTTTTTCGATGATCATGTAAACACCGCACAACACGATCAGCACCGTATTCAGGTTGATGATCATCTGCACAAGGCTGGTGGTGAAGGTCGCCACCGCGCGCGCTTTGCCCGTGGTTTCGGCGGTGGTGCCGACCAGCTTTTCCCATTTGCCCTGCACGCGGCTTTGCGCGCCGGCGGTCTTGATCGTATCGAGGCCCGACAGGGCTTCGACAAGGATGGCGTGCTTCTGGTTGCTTTCGGCCATGGTCTTGTCGATGATGCGCTTGAGCGGTTTTTGCAACAGCCAGCTTGCGCCGATAATCAGCGGCACGGCCAGAAGCGGAATGAAGGCAAGCGGCCCGCCGATCAGGAACATCACGCCGATAAAGATAAATACGAAGGGCAGGTCGATCAGCATCACCAGCGTGCCCGACGAGAAAAAGTCGCGCAAACTTTCAAATTCTTTGAGGTTATTGGCTAGCGACCCGGTGGATTCCGGCTTTTTATCCATGCGCATCGACATGACGCGCTCGAGCAGTTGTGAGGCGATGATCGTGTCGGCATTCTTGCCCGCGACATCGACGAAATAGCCGCGCAAATTGCGCAGCACGAATTCGACGGCAAAAACCAGAAAAATCCCCAAAGCCAAAACCCACAGCGTTTCCATTGCGGCGTTGGGAATAACGCGGTCATAGACGTTCATGGTAAAAAGCGGTAGCGCCAGGCCAAACAAATTCAGCAAAAGCGTGGCCAGCACGACATGGCGATAGACGGGGAAGAAACGCTTGAGCGTACCCCAGAACCAGTCATCGGTATAGCGCAGGTTGCCGAGATCGACGCGCGCGTCAAAAGCAAAGCGCGGCTTGATGAAGATCGCCAGACCGACATAGTCGTCTTGCAATTCGGAAATTTTGACGGTGTTCTTTGTTTGTGCCTCGGGCAGCGCAATATCAGCCGTTCCCTTGCGCGCATCGACCTTGTGCAGCACGACCGCATTCATGTTCTTGAGCAGCAGGATCGCGGGCAATGTGAGCGGCGAAATTTTGGCAATGCTCGGGCGCTTGACGATTTTGGCAGAAAATCCGGCGCGGTCGGCGGCACGCACGCATAGCTCGGGTGTGAAACGGATATCGGCATTGGGCAGGCCCGCCTTGAGCGCTTGGCGCGAGATCGGCTTTTGCAAAATGGTCGTGACAAGCTCGAGACAGTTGAGCAGGGGGTCCTCGTAATCCACCGCTCCGGGCCGGATTCCCCATTGCGGACGGGTATCCTCCACAGGCGGGGAGGGCATATCATTCGGAGCAGGGGCTTTAGGGGCTTGATTTTCGGTCATGGATAGGGAAGATTCCGAGGATAAAACACGGGGCCATACTAGCCTAGAGCCCATAGATTGCCATAGGCTTAAAAGAAGTCAGACCCTAGAACGAATCGGAGCATTCTCTTGAGCTGGACAGACGAACGGATCAACACACTGAAAAAAATGTGGCAATCGGGCAAATCCGCCTCGGAGATCGCCGAAAAGCTGGGCGGGGTGACCCGCAATGCCGTCATCGGCAAGGCCCATCGTCTGGGCCTGTCGGGACGCCCCAGCCCCATCAAAAAGGTCGTCAAAAAAACCACGCCCGCGTCAAAAAAGCCCCTGCCGCCCAAAGCGGCGGCTCCGACGAAGAAATCGGCGCCCCCCCCCAAGGCAACACCGAGCGTTAAACCCCCGGCCAAGCCTGTGGTTGTTCCCGGCAAGCCCTTGCCGCCGATGGACACGGCTCCTTTGGCGGCGCTGGCCAATGCGACCTCGCGCAAGGACGGCAAGATCATTTCCATCCTCGAGGTTTCCGAGCGTCTGTGCCGCTGGCCGGTGGGTGATCCCAAGGAGCCGGGCTTTGGTTATTGCGGCGCGGATGCGGCCAACGGCCATGTTTATTGCGCCGAACACGTTGCCATCGCTTTCCAGATACCGAACCGCAAAGACAAGAAACCTGCTGCCGCCACGACGAAAACCGCCGCCAAGACTGAAGTGCCCGATCTCGAGGATCTGGAGGTCGAAGTCGAAGACGACGAGGAAGAAGAAGATGTCGTCGAGGAAGATGACGACGATGATGATGTTGTGGTCGTCTGAAAAACAAAACCCCGCTTTTGGCGGGGTTTTTTGTTGAATTTCGTTGAGTTTTAAGCCCTCGCCATCTGATCGCGGATGGATTGGCGCAAGCTGTCGATCGGCACGGATTTGCCGCGCTGTTGCACATGCCAATACGTCCAGCCGTTGCAGCTGGGGGCGTTTTGCAGGAGAGCGCCCATCTTGTGAATGCTGGCGCGCTGCGTGCCTTTGGGGGTTTTGATTTCCAGGTGACCGTCCACGCCGACTTTGGCCTTGTATTTGCCTTTTTCATCGGTCAGCAGCGTGCCGGGTTTGATAAGACCGCGCTCAATCAGCTGGCCGAAGGGGATGCGCGGCTCTTCACGTTTTGCGGGGATCGTCAGGTCTTCGGCCTTGGCGATTTGTTTGACGGCGGCAATGCGCTCATGCGCGACTTCGGCATAAGAGGCTTCACGCTCGATTCCGATATAGCGGCGGCCCAGCGCTTTGGCGGCTGCGCCCGTCGTGCCGGAACCGAAGAAAGGATCCAGCACCACGTCGCCCGGATCGGAGCTGGACAACAGCACGCGGTTGAGCAGGGCGAGGGGCTTTTGCGTCGGATGCGCTTTCTTTCCCTTAGAATCCTTGATGCGCTCGGCGCCGGTGCAAAGCGCAATTTCCCAATCGGAGCGCATTTGCTTGTCGTCGTTGAGATGCTTCATCATCTCGTAGTTGAATTTGTAACGGCCTTCTTTCGATTTTGCGGCCCAGATCAAGGTTTCATGCGCGTTGGTAAAACGGCGGCCGCGGAAATTCGGCATCGGGTTGGATTTGACCCAGATAATGTCGTTCAAAATCCAGAAGCCGAGGTCTTGCAGGATTTTGCCGACGCGGAAAATGTTGTGATAGCTGCCGATTACCCACATTCCGCCATCGTCTTTGAGGACGCGCTTGGCGGCGCGCAGCCAGTCTTCGGTGAATTTGTCGTAGGTAGCAAAGGATTCAAACTGGTCCCAGGCATCGTCGACGGCATCGACCATAGAATTGTCGGGGCGGGACAGGTCGCCTCCCAGCTGCAAATTATAGGGCGGGTCGGCGAAAACCAGATCGACGGAGGCCTCGGGCAGGGAATTCATGATCTGGACGCAATCGCCGACATGAATCGTATCCGTTTCGATCCCTTTGGAAACAGGGACAGACGGGGAGGCTTTCGCTAAAGCGCCTTTTTTCATCACACACTCGTATATAAATAAGATTCAATGGGTTATGGTGATTTACTCACCTGTTGTGCGAGCATCTTGAGTCTCCAATCCTTTCAAAATCCTTTCCACGGAGTTGTGCGGAGTCCCTCGGATTCACAAGGGAATCCGGGTGTGGCAAAAGAATCACGGTTTTGTTAGGGGATCGGTAACCTGTCTTAGCGCAGTCTTAAAAAACCGCATAAAAAAAGGTCTGACACGCGAAAGCGCGCCAGACCCAACAACAGTTTAGAGGGTGTGTGAGACTTATACCTAGCGGGATTTCCTGTTTCGCGCAAGGGTGTTTCGGGTTTTTTTGAAAAAAAACATGGCTTTACACATAATATATGAAAGTTTTGGAGTTGTGGGTCTTAAAAATTGATATTTTATATCAATATCTTGTCGCGCATAATAAAATCTTCTGCATCGCGTCGTGTGTTTGAATTTCAACGGTTTTGTTCGGTGATTTGAGGTATGGTTGGGTAGCCGATTTGATTCGCGCTCCAAAGCCGCATTTGGCCTGCATCACGGCAGAGGGTTCGTGTTCGGCCGAGGGCTTAAATTGGAAAGGCGTTTCACAGAAAACTCTTGTTTTCATGCAAGTTTTCGGTGATCAAAAAAACTTTCTAAGGGGGTATAAATAGTGCTTGCAGTTCCGGAGAATCATGCCTATATTCCCCCTACTTCCGCAGCGGCGAAGAGAAACATCACTTCGCTGAAGCGGATTTTGCGCCTCAAAAGCGCGCGGATCTATGACATCGTAAAGAGCCAAACACATAGAGAGATATGCAGACGGCAGGAGACTGTCGACATTGACGTAAAATATCAAAACTTTTACGGCAATTTTTTCTGCATACGAACGTCAGAATTTTGAGTGCGTTTCGTGTCAGGCAGATTGCTAAGTGGATATGGCCTTCGGGCCGCATTCAACTTGAGAGTTTGATCCTGGCTCAGAGCGAACGCTGGCGGCAAGCCTAACACATGCAAGTCGAACGGATGTAGCAATACATTAGTGGCGGACGGGTGTATAACACGTGGGAATCTACCTTTCAGTTCGGAATAACTCAGGGAAACTTGAGCTAATACCGTATAATGTCTCCGGACCAAAGATTTATCGCTGAAAGATGAGCCCGCGCCTGATTAGCTAGTTGGTGGGGTAAAAGCCTACCAAGGCAACGATCAGTAGCTGGTCTGAGAGGATGATCAGCCACACTGGGACTGAGACACGGCCCAGACTC
>CBFGSX010000053.1:0-10360 GCA_965651535.1 uncultured Alphaproteobacteria bacterium
ACCGGCGGCAAGCTTATCCTGTTGACTCTGTTCATCCTCGGCATCAACCGTTTGCTGGAATATGCACAAACTCGGGTCAGGATCAAACGTATCCCCGAGAAAATCGTCAAGCATCTTGGCACCGAAGCCCTGTTTGGCATTCTCATGGTTTTTGTGCTTGTGTTTGGTTCGATCAGCGAAGCGCTCGGATTCCACTTTGTAATTGGCGCCTTCTTCGGCGCACTGGTCATCAACCAAGACTTTTTCACTGCCGCACGTTATGCCGAGATCGAACGCACGCTGGCTTCGATCACCAGCGGCTTTCTGGGGCCGATCTTCTTCGCTTATATCGGACTGGAGCTGAGCCTTGCCGAGTTCAAGGCCTATGGTTTCGTCGCCGCCGTACTGGCCGCGTCTATTGCATCCAAGATTTTTGCCGGATGGCTGGGCGGAAAACTTATCGGCCTATCGGATGTAAAATCTCTGGGCATCGGCGTTATTCTCAACGGCCGCGGCATTATGGAGCTAGTGATCGCCAGCATCGCCTTCCAAAAAGGTTTTATCGGCCCAAAAGTTTTTTCGACACTCGTGCTAATGGGCGTTATCACAACTACAATCACACCCATTTTATTTAAACACTACGTCATGCCGAGGCTGGGGAAAAAACCCTAGGATACTGACTCAATTTTTTCTTGCTTCTTTGTTGCGCGTGGCGGCGAAGATATGCGCGGCGTTTTCCGGCAAGAAAGCCTCGTAACGCTTGCCATCCGCCCCCAGAGGACGCTCGATAATCTCGGCAAACGGCCCCGTCCAACGGATTTTTCCGTACGACCCGTCATCCTCGCGCACCGTGTATTCGAACACGCCGGCTTCGACCTGGCTGCCGTCATCGTCTTCGGTGACGGCGAACTCGAACATCGGCGACCTTACCGATGTCTGGAGTAAACCCTTTTCCTTGCTGCCCATGACGGATGGCAGCAATTCGCGCCCGGCCTTTTTGTGCCCTTCGGCGGTCGCCATCAGATCATTCGTCAAATAGGCAATATGGTTCATCGTCCCGTTGAGCAAAGTCCACGGTGCATATTGCGTACGCTCGTTGGTTTGCAGGATCGTCGAGCGATGCGGCGGTTGCCACGGACGGTTAAGCGCGGTATAGGCGCGTTCGATCAAGCCCTTCGCAAGCGATTCCGGTATGGTCTCGCCCTGCGACAGCCGTGCTAACCATGTTTTATCCTCATCCGTCAGCGGGTCTTTAGTATCCGCCAGATCGGCTGTGATTTTTGCGGCATCCATGGGATCAAGCTCATCCACCATCAATTCCGAGATGAACATTTTTGGCAAATCGGGGCGGTCCGCGGGATATTCCAGATGAATGGCGCGCACTTTCATATTGGGAAAATCGTAATTATATTCCTTGCCGTTTTCATCGACGCCGCGCTTCCATCCCAGCGGGCCGAAGACGCGTTCGATCGATGAAATGCCGCGCGGGATTTCACCCGTATCGCAGTAAAAACTGCGAAAGGCGATATGGTCCTCGCGCAATCCTTGCTTGTTCATCACCGGATCGGCGCTTACCGTCACGGCAAATTCGTTGCCGTAAGGAATTTTTTGCAGGTAATCCGCGCGCAGCTTGTAATAAATCTCCGCGCCGACATCGGACGCCTTGAGCATTTTTTCGGTCATGCAAGCCTCCTTATAAAGACTTTACCGCATCTTCGAACAGATCCATGGCGACATTCGCCTCAGCTTCGCTCAGCACCAACGGCGGCGCAAAGCGGATCGAGCTCGTGCCGCAGCCCAACATCACAAGGCCGCGCTTAAAACCTTCTTGCAACAATTTCGACTTGGCCTGCGGATCGGGAATCGGCCCTTTGCTATCGTGCTTGACGATCTCGACGCCGATCATCAGACCCAGACCCCGCACTTCGCCAATGGCGGGATGCTGCATTTTTTGCAGGCGCGACAACATGACCTTGCCCACTTTTTCGGCGTTCTTCATGACACCGCTCTCCAGCAGCTCCAGCGTCTTGATTGCCGCCGCGATCGAAACGGGATTGCCGCCGAACGTGCTACCATGCACGGCTTCGGGCCAGTTCATCACGCTTTCCTTGGCCATGAAGGCCGAGAGCGGCATCCCCGAGGCGATCCCCTTGGCAGCGCAGATAATGTCCGGCTCGACGTCGAAATGCTCCATGGCAAAAAGTTTGCCCGTGCGGCCAAAGCCGGATTGCACTTCGTCGGCGATCAGCAAAATGCCGTGCTCGTCGCAAATCTTGCGCAGACCTTGCATGAATTCCTTGGACGGCACGAGATATCCGCCCTCGCCCTGCACCGGTTCGACACAAATCGCCGCCGTATCTTTCGGCGAGCAGACGCGCTTGAATAAATGCTCGGTGATATAATCCAGACAACCCTTGACCGTCGTCGGCGTTTCCGCGTCATGCGGACATTTATAAGTCTTGGGATAAAAGGCGTGAAAAATTCCCGGCAGAAGCGGGCCGAAATTTTCGCGGTAAATCACCTTGGTCGAATTGGCGCTGATCGCCGCCAGCGTGCGCCCGTGAAATGCGCCGTAGAAACAGATGATATTCTGGCGCTTGGTGTGATAGCGCGCCAGCTTAATCGCGCCTTCCCACGCCTCGACGCCGGAGTTTCCGAAAAACACGCGCGACGCGCCCGTGCCTTTGAGTTTTACCTTCGGCATGAGTTTTTCGGCGTATTCCGTCTGGATCGGCGTATAGAAAACCGGGCTGCACACATGGACGTATTGATCCGCCTGATCTTTGATTGCCTTGATAATTTCAGGATGGCTGTGCCCCATGGTGGACACGGCAATACCCGCCGCCAGATCCATGAAACGGTTGCCGTCCACATCGAACAGCCAGACGCCCGTCCCGTGATCCATCACAAACGGATATTCGCGCGAGAACGAGGTTGACATGACCGCCTTGTCGCGCTTGACCATCTCGACCGCTTTCGGGCCGGGGAGCGCGGTTTTGATCTCGGGGCGTTCATAGGTCATTTTTTCAAAGCCTCTCTGTCTAGCGGGATCGGGAATTGCACGCCTTGCGCCAGTTTCAACCCCTCGGGTTTGGCGTTCAGGCGGTTCGTGCTGCGGTTCATATATTGTTTCCAACTGTCCGAGCCGCTTTCGCGCCCACCGCCCGTGGCCTTGTTGCCGCCGAACGCGCCGCCGATTTCCGCACCGGACGTGCCGTTATTCACGTTGACGATGCCGTTATCGGCGTTGCGCAGGAAATACTCGGCTTCTTCTATATTTTGGGTGAAAATCGCCGCCGACAAGCCCTGCGGCACGTCGTTGTTCCATTTCACCGCCTGTTCCAGAGAAGTATAGCGCATGACGTATAAAATCGGCGCGAAAACCTCGTCCCTGACGACATCGGTTTGCGACGGCATTTTCACGATGGCCGGACGCACATAATAGGCCTCCGGGTTTTTCTCAGCATGGACGCGTTCGCCGCCTGTGACCGTGCCGCCCTGCTCGGCGGCGAATTTCAACGCGTCCTGCATCCGTTCGAACGCCATTTTATCGATCAGCGGGCCGATCAGCGTCTTGCTGTCCAGAGGATTGCCGATCAAGGCCGCATCCAATTCACGATAGGCCTTTTCCAGATGCGGCCAGAGTTTGTCGAACACCGCGTCATGGATAAACAGGCGGCGCGTCGTGGTGCAGCGCTGCCCCGCCGTTCCTATCGCACCGAACAGCGTGGATTCCATCGCCAGAGGCATCGGCGCGCTGGGCGTGAAAATCACCGCGTTATTGCCGCCCAATTCCAGCAAACAGATGCGGCCCAAAGTTTTCGCCACCTCGGCCTGAACTTTTTCGCCCATGGCACAGGAACCCGTCGCGGAAATCAATGATACGCGCTTATCCGCAACCAAAGCCTCGCCGACTTCGCGCCCGCCAAGCAGCAAAGAGGATACGCCCTCCGGCACTTTGGTTTTCGTCTCGGCTTCAAAACGTCCGACAGCAAGTCGCCACAACGCGTCGCAGGCAATCGCACAAACCAGCGTTTTTTCGGACGGCTTCCACACATTCGCATTGCCGCATACGACCGACAGCGCCAGATTCCACATCCACACGGCGACCGGAAAATTGAACGCAGAAATAATGCCGACCACCCCTTTGGGGTGCCAGCGTTCTTGCAATGTATGATGCGCCAATTCCGAAGGAAAAATCGACCCACCGATCTGGCGTGACAGGCCGACCGCATATTCGGCGACGTCGATCATTTCCTGCACTTCGCCCATGGCTTCGGATTTGATCTTGCCCGCCTCGAGCGTCACGATATCCGACAGCGCCGATTTATGCTGACGCAGCACATCGCCGAAAATCCCGATCAGTCGCCCGCGCAGCGGCATCGGCACATCACGCCAGACCGCCGCGGCATCCGCAGCCGCGCCCACAATTCTTTCGACATCCTCGGCGCGGTGCAGGGTCAGCATGGCGACGCTCTCGCCCGTGATCGGCGAGCGCGCAGCGAAGCCGTCCTCTTGAAAGACCGTCGGTTTTTTTAGCCCGGTCGATTCAAAAAACGTGCTGATGACATGATGAGTCGGCGCGACCATAGATTCACCTCTTTCCGGCCATTATCCATGATAATCCAGAGTGCTTAAAGGAGGCTAAGTTTTCCTTAAAAATTCACTTTGTGCGTTGCGACGCGGCGGTGCAAAGCGGTTTCGAGCTTGCAATCGGCGTGGCGCGGTCGCTGACGGCGATCCAGGACTTGAAATCCTCGGGCTGCATCGCCTTTGCCGATTGATAAAGCTTGACCATATTACGACAAAACGTGCCGTTGGACTGCATCGCGCGCATCGACGCATCATTGGCGATTTCCGTACGAAAGCTGTGCAGCGCGCGCTCGGGGCTGGGCTTCTTGTTCTGACGGAACCACGCGATCAGGCGGTTTTCCTCGGCTTTGATAATCTCCTGATGGCGCGCGGTAAAATCCCGATACGTGCCGTAAGCGTCATGGCCGTATGGCTTCGGACACAACATCCCGATCACCATGAGCTGCGTATGAAAGCGGATCGCCTGTTCGGCGCGGTATTGCTCGGGCGTGTAACACGCCGCCGCAAAAACCTGCGTTGTGGAAAAAAAGAAAATAACGGCCAAGGCGGCGATTTTTTTCATGCCAGATTTTCCTTGACCCATGCCATGTAATCTTCGTTCGCGCCATCGGCTTCCCAGACGGCGATCGCCGGAACCTTATAGCCGTGATGCGTCTTGATGATATGCCCGGCGGTATCGCTTTTGTCGGGGGTTGTTTTCACCAGCATGGGAATCTCGGAAGTGTGCTCGACTTTTCCTTCCCATCGGTAAAAGGATTCAGCCGGCGACAGAATATTGACGCAGGCCGCCGCATTCTGGCCGATCAGGAACTGGGCGATCTTTTTCGCCTCGTCCACCGAACCGCAGAGCGTGTAAATCATCGAAAGTTTCATCTTTGCAATCTATTTTGTAAAAGCCGACCCAAATATAGCGGATAAGCTTACAGAGGCAATATGTTGAGTTCGACAGGGAAACTAGTCCTCTTCCTGGAGGAGCTCAAGGCGAAATACGTTCTGCACCTTATCCGTCATAGCCAGCAGGAAATTGGATTTTTTCAACCCGAGATCATACAACGTTTTTTCAGGCAGGATCGTCCAGAAAGAGCCCGTCTGCCAAAAAGGCGAACTCTCGGAAAAGAAAAAGCTCCCACCCGAAGAAAAACCCAACCATGACCCGTGTGGGCCGTTTTGCCCGACAACGGGTGCCGGGTTTTCCACCGTCGGCGGAAGGTTTGTCACCGGATCGGCAGCAACGCTGTAAAGGAAAACATTTCCGGTCTGGGTGACGGCAGAAGGCGGCAGGGCCAACCATGTCTGCCCATGAACAACACGATCTGCCACAAGCCCGTCGAGCGTATCATCCCCGGCGCGCACCGAATAGATCAGATAACGCCCGTCGCCCGGATCAATCGCGCCGTCGCCGACCGTATTGACAAAAGCCCCGCCCGTCGTCGCAAAGACAAACGGCGTGCCGCCGATTTCGGTTGTCGTTTGAATGCCGTTGAGAACAATATCCGCCCCGGTCAGGAACGTCACGGGATCGTTCCACGTGTTGGCACCGATATGAATGTCGCCCGTCGCGTCGTCGCGCCCGAAAAGAACGGATGACCAGCCGTCCAGAATGCGTCCCAGCTCAATATCCATAAAAGAAAGCGTGCCGGCCTGGCCGTCGCCAAGGCCGATCGTCGTCCACGGATCCGCCCCCTGAACGACCAGATTTCCCGTCCCGGAAAGCGTCCCGTTCAAAACAAGATCGGCATTCGTCTGGAAAATCATGTTTTTGCCGTTGGCAACAGTCTGCAGCCCATTGACGGTGATTTGGCCTTTGGTCACAAAGCGGACATTGTCCTGCCATGTGCCGGCATCGATCCGCAGGCCGGACGCCATATCCTCGGAGCCGAAAACAATCTCGGACCATCCCGGGGTGAACAAATTCGTCTCGTTCGTGGTGATCCGGATCGTGTTGCTATTGCTATTGACCCCCATGGTCACGCTTGTATCGGATGTGGGCATGATGGTCAAAATTCCGCTGCCGGTCAGCGTGTCGTTGATCGCCAGATTGGAACGGGTTTCAAAAGTCAGATCATGCGCGCCGACATCCTGCGCCCCGGCGATGGTGATGATACCCGTCGCGGAACGAAAAAGCATATGGCTATCCCATGTGTTTTGCCCGACAGCCATGGCCGCCGTCGAATCCGCCCGCCCGAAAATAATATTGTCCCAACCACCCGACACGAAACGGGCAATCGCTGCGTTGCTGAGATTTACGGTGCCCGCCTGTCCCGTGCCGATCCCCATGCTCGTCGTCGTTGCCGATCCTTGAATAAGAAGCGTTCCGCTCCCGACCAAATCGGCATTCAAAACGGGGCTGGCCCCTGTGAAAATTGTCAGGTTGTTTTCGCCGACATTTTGCACACCGTTGATATTAATCGCACCAGAACCGGTTAAAAAGCGAACAGAGCTTGACCAGTCGCGTGCACCGATATGCATCGCACCCGTCAACCCCGTATTACCGAAAGAGATCAAATTCCATCCGTCGATAATTCGATCCAACTCGGCATTATCAATAAGGAATGTGCCGGCTTGCCCGTCTCCAATTCCTATTGTCTGCGCATTGTTTGAAGGTATAAAACTCAAAATTCCGTTGCCGATCAAATCCCCGCTTAAATTCAGGTTATCGTTATTCGTTCGCAGCACCAAATTGTTTTCACCCACATCCTGATCGCCCAGAATATGCAGCGCGCCGTTCCCGGTGCGCAGATCGACACTGTCCCGCCAGTTATACGCCCCGACGCGCATTTGTGCGGTAACGCCTATTCCACCGATGATGATATTCGACCAGCCGTCCAAAATCCGATCCAGCTCCTCGATAGTCAGGTTCAGCGTCCCGGCTTCTCCGGCCAGACCGATTGAAATGCCATTACCCCCGGAAATGGTCAGGACGCCCTCCCCTGAAATTTCAGCCCCCAGATTCAAATCCGAATTCGTCGTCAGGGTCAGGTTATTCGCCCCGGCATCGATCAGGCCGTTGACGCTCATCAACCCATTTCCGGTGCGGAAGGTGACATTGCCGTCCCAGCTTGACGCACCGATATTCATAGGCTGGGAGTTATTCGTCGTGCCGAAAATATAGTTCGACCAGCCATTCTTCATATTGGCGATTTCCTGATCGCTGAAATGAATGGTGCCGGTCTGGCCGTCGCCGAACCCCATCGAAATATTATTTCCCTGCGGAGTGATGGTCAGCGTCCCGCTTCCGGTCAACGTCCCGTTGATCTGTGGATCGACAGCCGTAGAGATAGACAGGTTTTGTGTCCCGGTATTGACCGGGCCATCAATTTTGACCGTCCCGCTCAGAGTCCGAAGAGTCGTATGCTGTGACACATTATAATTGGCAACTTCGACATCTCCGGTTGTCGACGTTGTACCAAAGAAAACATTTGTCCACGTTCCGGCAATCCGCGCCAGCGCGGCATCGTCGATCACCATATCCCCGGCGGCCCCGTTTCCGATCCCGATCGACCGCGCCAGATCTGTCGTTGTAAAGACAAGATTCCCGGATGTTCCGATCAAATTCGCATGGATAACCGGGCTGACATTCGTCCGGATCGTCAGGCCCGTCGCGCCGGTATTCTGGTCTCCGTTGATATGGATGACACCCGTATCCGACCGGAAAACCACCGTCGGAGTCCAGGTCGCCGCGCCGACATGTATATCGCCCGTTCCCGTCAGGGAGCCGAACTGGATATTGCTCCAACTTCCAATAATCCGCGCCAGCTCGGCATCCGACAGATGCAGCGTTCCGGCCTGGCCGTCGCCGATGCCGATCGTGCCGGCATCATCGCGCGCCTGAATAAAAAGCGGCAAGGCATTACCGGAAATATTGGCGTTCAACTGCACATCGTTTCCGGCGATCAATGTCATGCCCGTCCCGGAGATCGCGGCATTGATCACGATATCGTGATGCGCATCCAGGGTCAGGTTGTTCGCCGCCACCCAGTTGATGGCGTTGTCTACCGTGATCGTGCCGGGCTGGCTGCCACTTGCGCGCGTCTGGACGATGACGGCGCCGCTCGCCAGCGCATTTTGAAGCGTCGTGACATTCAATACCGAAGGTCCGTCATCCAGCGTCGGCTCAAAGGGCGAGGCCCCGCTTACGTTATTATTGCCGCCGTTTGAGATGACAATATCGGTCGGATCAAGCAGCAAAACGCCCGCCTGGCCGTTCACAGCCCGAAGATCGGCAAATCCCTGATAATCAAGATGTCTTTTACCGGACACCTCGATAAAGCCGCCGTTTCCCTCCTCTGCGCCGCCGCGCGCCATCGCCTGACCATAGAAACGCGTGATATCGTCAGACCAGAGAATAATCGTTCCGCCATCCCCACGACGGCGCGACGAAGCATTGAGGATCGCGTTGTGGCCGATATAAAGCTTGTCCGAGAGCGGCAACTCGCCCTGGCCTTGATAATCGCCACCGATATGAATCGTGCCGCCATCCGTGTCGCCGGACACGTCGATTGCAGCATTTCCCGTCAGCGCGATCAGATCGGCGAGGATCGTGACATCGCCGCCCGCCTCGCCAACCCCTTGCCCGGCGGCAGTGATCACACCCTCGTTGAGAATGGTTCCAGCCTTGCGCGCCGTCTCGTTTTCAAGCCCCTTGGTGGTAACCGTTACCTTGCCCTTTTGTGTGCCGATTGTATTGGCGCGAAGCGTGCCGCTATTTTCGATCAACGCATCCACGGCATGACGTGCCTGCGCCGCCGTGATCAGGATCGCGCCGCCATCCGCTTCGATCCGGCCGGTATTCCGGATCGTCTGCGCGGCGACAGCCTCGGAAACCTCGAGCTTGATCAGCCCGTCCCCAGCAAAGTCGATGGTATGAATATCGCCCGAGGCCAGTTGCACCTTGCCAAGCCGCGCCTCGATAACGCCGTGGTTTTCGACGTGCGGCGCGACAAGACCGACAAGGCCGGCCTGTTTGGCAGTGATTGTGCCGTGGTTGATAATTTTTGCATCCGGGTTTCCGGGTGCTGTAAAAGCGATCGCGCCGCCCGCCATAAAGTCCTGATCGCTTTGCAGATCGGAAGTCGTGGCGACAAGTCCCGCCACATCGACTTTTGATCCCGCCCCAAAGACGATGCCGTTCGGATTGATCAACACGACGCGGCCATTGGCTTGAATTTTCCCGTCGATTTGCGAGGGGTTATGATCGGCAATCCGGTTGACTGTCACGGAACTTGTGCCGGGCTGCACAAAGGTCACTTGTTCCGGCGCTGTCAAATTGAAACGATCCCACCGGATGATCGCGCGATCGCTTGACTGGGTGATCGTGGTTGCCGTGCCGCTTTGTGAAATCGCTGCCGCCCCGGCGGTCACGACCCCGTTTTCCGGCGCGGCCAAAGCATGCGGCGCCATCAGGGCTATCGCCGAAACGAGCGCCGTTGTATTAAGCAGGCGATACACGGCGAATCCCCCTTACACCGTTTTTATTTTCATAGCTATTTACAATTTTAACAAATACGCCTGAATCACGCTTTAAAAATGCATAAAATTGTATGTTTTTTCCCGTAAAACAGCGCTTTAGTTATGTTAATAAATACCCCTTATGGCTCAATATGGAAATATAGATAAAATTTTAATCAAATTTCGCTTATAATAGGGTGGTAGTAATCTCGCTGCAGGGGGATTCGCGTGGATTTGGGTTTGAACCGCTTCTTATTGTGCTGTTGTCTGGGCGTGGCCCTGACGCTGGCGGGCTGTTTGCCGGGCAAGGAGCAGGAGAAGAAAGTCATCGTGCAGGCCG
>CBFGSX010000054.1:0-9544 GCA_965651535.1 uncultured Alphaproteobacteria bacterium
TTGTAATCAGGTTCCCCGCCACCAGGCTGTTCAGCGTTATTGTATTCAAACTGATCGAGACAATCCCCGCGGCATCGAGCGTTACAAGTTCGTTTGACTGGCTGATTGTATCCTGATTCAAATCTTGCCACACCAACAACGTGTTCCAGTCCGTATCCAGATTATTGATCACACCGTCGCTGTTTGAGTCCAGCTCCGCAAGCATGGCAAAACCACTTGTTGTTGCATTACCGAAAAGCTCCGATTGACCATCAATGGTTCCATTGCTATTCAGGTCGCGAGCCAGCATTCCATCTTCGGCTTTCACCCAACCCACGCGTTCAAGGAAATCATCCTCATCTGGGTCAAATACGAGGCCGCTTTCCAGTCCCCGTAAGTCAGCGTTGCCGTCGCGATCCATGTCCAGCGTCAACGGATCAACAAATGGCGGAGGATTCACAATTGATTCATTAACAGTAAAGATCACCGATGCCGCCGAGCCGATAAGTTGATCGGCAACAGCAATCGCGGGATAGTTTGAATAAACTTGTGTATAGTCACGATCCTCTGCGATGTTTTCCCAATTTTCAGATGGGTCTTCCCAGTCGGGCAGGTCTTCGTTGGAAATTCGTTCATCGTTTAAGTCAATAATGAGTTTCTGTTGAACGAGGGCATCTATAATCAAATCATCAATGACATCATTCATCTGCTCCATCGTGTAATTCTGATCCAAAGCCCATTCGGCAATTCGTATCCCCACCTCATTATTATACAAATCCTTGTAATCATCCGCTGCATCCGTATTGTCCCAATTCGTCAGATCGGACAAAACCTCCTTGATCTCACCGATTGTTCGTGTCGTTGTGCTACCCAGTTGAAAGGCCATAATTGCCGCCGTATGGGCATGAGCAATCGCATTGATCGTGGCCACATCAGTATAACCATTCCCATTCGCCAGCGCAGTTGCATGACGAGCGAAAAATTCCATCAGGATAGCTTGGCCGTTTCTTTTAACCAGTAGAGGCGCATCGGACATGGGGTTTACTCCTGTGTTTGAGAAGATTGGAGAACGAATGGGCGAAATTGTCCCTTAATTCGGACAAGTTCATTTGATTTCACGATAATTGCGTTTTCGCTCTTGGTACAAATTGTATCGTCTTTAACTGATGGAAGTCTTGGATAACCTCCAATTCGTAACTGTAAATAATCTATTGTATAGGGCGGATAATAAAACACATAAGCGCGATACTGGTCACCGCTTATTTCATTATTGCGATACTTTACAAGCTGCATTTTCTTTGCATCTAATTTGAAATAATCCGCAATACTCTTTTTATAATCAGCAGGTGTGCCGACTGGAACTTCACAGACATATTGCCAATCGCCCGGCCATGCTTCTGAGACTTTGAATGAATAACCGGGCTTCACCCCCAACGGAAAATATTTTTGAAAGAATGCTTCATTCTCGGCATCTGGAAGAGGATCAGGAAAATCTCCATAGGAGCCCTTTGATAAATCCCAAACAATCAGCAGAAACAGCCCCAGAAATATACTTCCTATCGTGAGTAATGTCTTTTTAATCTTTGTCATTTCTTTCTCCATTAGTGAATAAATGCCGTGCGTCCAGCCACAGTGTTATTCTGAACAACACCTAGCGCAAGTTCTGCATATTCCGAACCCCATGATGCCAATGCACCATAGTAAGCTGTAATGTTCCCTGTGTTCACATATCCTTGAAGCTCGTCGATGCGTGTCTGATTCAAAACTAACGTCATTTGCTTTCTCCTGTGATAGAGAGGTTGCTGGGCTTAATAGAAAATTTCTCAAGCAGATTATAAACCTTGTGTTGAATACTCCGCCACTCAGGAAGATGTTCACGAGAAAAGCTTATGCGATAGTCCATGGCATCCCTCCTGATATTCATTCGGCATCCTGGACTCGGGGTTCTTTTTACCAAAGCCCCTGTGCAGTAAATCAGTATTTTTGGGTCTTTATCGTCTTCAACATAGATGTCTTCAAAATTACCACTACTGATTGCCGGGCTAGCCATATAGTAATAGAGTCCATGATAATCTCCTTTGAAAGCATAATTACTATATTCATCCTTTCGATTGATTTTTTTAGCGAATGATTTTGCATACGATAATGCAGGCGTAGATCCCAAGTTTCCGTTTATCAAAATCCTGATCTTGTTCGCGTGACCAAAATTCGTTTTCTCATATTCTATTGTTTCTTTCGTTGCTCCATTCATATCAGGGTAATAGGCACGGATGCCTAGAGTTTGTTCTTTCCTATTCATCTCCGTATAAGGAAACGTAAAATAATTCCTTGGTATCCAGTATTCCTGTTCTCGCAACACAACATGAACAGGTGTTTCGTCCGTCGTCTTATGCGGATAGGTCAGCACAAATATCCGCCACATGCGAAGATGCCAGACGAAAGCGACGCTCAGAATAACAACCGCCACACACGACCAAAGGATGATTTTAGACTTCTTGCTCATTTTTACATTCCCTCTCAATTATTGAATTGTCTATAGCTAACGGATTGCCCGATACCGTCCTGGTTCAGATCCTGCCAAACCAACAGCGTATTCCAGTCGGCATCGAGATTATTGATCACATTGTCGCTGTTTGAATCCAGCTCCGCCAGCATGGCGAAGCCGCTTGTGGTCGCGTTGCCGAAGAGTTCCGATTGATCGTCGATGGTTCCGTTGCTGTTCAGGTCGCGCGCCAGCATCCCGTCCTCGGCCTTCACCCAGCCCACGCGCTCGAGGAACCCGTCCTCGTCGGGGTCGAAGATCACGCCGCTCTCCAGCCCGCGCAGATCGGCGTTGCCGTCGCGATCCATGTCCAGCGTCCGAGATATCAACATCAAAAATTCCCTTTGTAGACGACAGATGACAACCAATATTATCCTGTCGAGAAAATCGCCATCCAGGCTTCCTGATACTCATCCAGGAAGTAAAGCATCATGGCCGATATGGCGACCATCAGCAGCGCAAGCCCTGCCAGAATCTTGAGCGGCAGCGAGATCATGAAAACCTGAATCTGCGGCACCAGACGTGCGATCAGGCCCATCGCAAGAAAAACACCCAGCGACACAATCACAAACGGCGCGGCGATGCGAAAACCTACTGAAAAACTCTCGCCAAGATAACGCGCCATCGTCTCGCTCATATCGCCAACGGGGACTCCCCCGCCGACAGAAAAAAGCCGATAGCTGTCGAGAATACCCAAAATCAGCATATGGTGCAGATCGGTAACGAAAATCAACACTACTGACAAAATCGACAAAAGCCCGGTAATCACCGTCATTTGGCTGGCCTGTTGCGGGTTGAACACGAAAGCGTTGGACAGCGAGGTGGTATGCGCCACAATCACCCCGGCAAGGTTGAGCGCGTTGATGATAATCTGTGACATGATGCCGATGAAAATGCCGATCAACAATTCCTTGGTCAGCAGCAAGGCGAAGGCTACCGGCGAACCGGGCATCATCGGCAGGTAACGCTGCGCCACGGGGGTCAACAGCAACGCCATCGCCAGACCCAGATAAAGCCGCACCTGCATCGGGACGGTAGAATCGCTGAACCCCGGCAGGATCATCAACGCCCCGCCCAGACGCGCGAACACGATCAGAAAGCTGAAAACCTGCGTGGTGATAAATGCGTCGAGCGGGTTCATGTCCCGCCCCCTATTCGCCCTTGACGATGCGATCGGCCAGAATAGCCATGAACTCGCTCATTTCCTGTCCCATATAGGGCATGAATATATAAAGCGCGAGAAAGATGGCGATAATTTTCGGCACATAGGACAGCGTCATTTCCTGAATCTGGGTCAGAGCCTGTATCAGAGAGACGATCAAGCCCACGCACAAGCCGATCAGCATCACCGGTGCGGCAATTTTAAGCGTCAGCCAGATGGCGTCGCGGCAGAGGTCAAGAATTTGGATCCCGTCCATGGCCCTATTGTGGCAGCATAAGGAAGAAAATCAAGAGACTTGCCGTCATTGCGGCGAAAGCCGCAATCCTTGCGCTGAAATTGCCCGAGGATGGCGGGTCAAGCCCGCCATGACGAGAAATGTCTTAAACCTGCATCCGGCTGATGGTGTTATAAGCTTCGATCATCTTGTCGCGCATGGCTACAAACAGGTTCAGCGACATTTCGGCGTTATGGGTCGCCTGGATCACGTCGGTCAGATCGGCTTTTCCGATTACGGCGCTGGCAGAAGTTTTCTCATTGACCTTCTGGGCCTCGACGACTTTTTCAGCCGCGCCCTTGAGGACGTCGCCGAACGACACGCCGCCCTTGTCGGCGGTCTGGTCGAGAATGCCGCCCGAGCCGCCCATTGATCCGGTCTGGGACGCGGCCTTATAGGCACCGAGGGCGGAAGCGGGATTGATCGTGCTCATAATTCACTCTCCTCTTAGATTACTGGCGGGACCGCAACATGTCGATGGATTTCATCAGCATGGAACGGCTCAGTTCGATAGCCCCCAGATTGGCTTCGTAGGAACGCTGCGCCTCGCGCATATCCATTGTTTCAATCAGGGTATTAACATTCGGTAATCGCACATAGCCACGCTCGTCGGCAGCCGGGTGCGCGGGATCGTATTTCAGGCGGAAATCCGACTTCTGGTCGCGCGCGATGCGATCCACGGCGACTTTCTCGATGCCGCGCGCACGATCCAGCTCGGACTTGAAGGAAATCGTCTTGCGGCGATAAGGTTCTTCGTTGGGCGTTCCCGGCGAAGTTTCGCTATTGGCGAGGTTCTCCGTGATCACGCGCATCCGCATGCCTTGGGCTTTCATGCCGCTGGCCGAGATGTTCATCGAGTCCAAAAGTTCCATCGTTCTTCTCCCTTACCTATTGGCGCCCGATTGCTGTGCGCAGCAAATCCAGATTCTTGGAATAGATATTCGTGACCAGCTGATAATCGATCGCCGTCTGCGAAGCATTGATCATCTGTTCCTCGATGTTCACGCTGTTTTCCGACGGGGTGACGTCATAGGTGCGGCGCACCTTGTCGCCCGACTCGCGGCGGTCGATCAGCGTGCGGTGCGCGAAATGCGCGTCGCTGGTCTTGGATACGGCCAACTTCTCGCCTTGCGCCAAAGGCTGGCGGTTTGAAAACGCAGCCATGGTCTGGCGGAAATCGGGGGTCTTGACGTCGTGGGCCTTGTAGCCGGGCGTGTTCGCCTGCGTCAGGTTCTGGGCGATGACACGCTGGCGCACCTGAAGATATTCCATCTTCTGAGCCAGCCCGTTCATCAAAGCAAGGTTTTCCAACATTCTTCTATCCTTTCCATTCGGGTCGTTGTAGGCTCGTTGCCATGGCCGACAGACCACCCGATGACAATATAAGCAAGAACCGTGCCAGACCGGTGGCCGCGGCCATTCAGAATGATAATAAGTCATTGGAATTACCCAAAGTTATTGCTGCGGGGCGCGGCAAATGGGCCGAGCAAATCCTAGAGCTGGCCTTTGCCAATGGGATCAAAGTGCGCGAGGACCCCGCCTTGGCCGAAATTCTGGCCTCCATCGAGCTGGACAGCCCGATCCCGACCGAGGCCATCATGGCCGTCGCCGAGATTTTGGCCTATGTCTACGAAGCCGAAGGCCTGACGCGGCCCGATCCGGCCACACCGTTCACCCTGCCTGAGAAGAAAGCATAGTGGCTTTACACAACGCTCCGTTGGTGTAGCGTAGATTTCATGGATTCTTCGACCCTCAACCTCTTGCAGATCGTCTTCGCCCTCGCCTTCGTGGTCGGGCTGATGTGGTGCATCGGCTATGCGATCCGCCGCTACGGCGATCGTCTGGGTCTGCCGGTAACCCTGCCCGCGGGTAAATCCCGTCGCCTGCAACTGCTCGAGGTGCTGCCGCTCGATACCCGCAACAAGCTGGTTCTGGTGCGCCAAGACACCTCGGAACACCTTATTCTGGTCGGCCCGTCCGAGGCCGAAATCGTCAAAAAAGATCTGCCCGCCCCCGTAAGACCGTCGGAGAACGCATGAAGAAACTCCTTAAACACAAGCGGTTTTTTCTCACCTTTGCCATTAGCTTAATTGGCTTTCTTCTTGTAAAACATGAAGCCTTTGCGCAAAGCTTTACGCTCGATCTGGGGGGCGGCCCCGGCGATGCTGAAGGCGGTACGGTGACGGGCCGCGTCGTTCAGATTCTGGCCGTGATGACGGTGCTGTCTCTGGCACCCAGCATCCTGATGATGATGACTTCGTTCACGCGGATCGTGATCGTCCTGTCCTTTTTGCGTTCGGCTATCGGGACGCAACAGACCCCGCCCAACGCCGTCCTCATCTCGCTGGCCCTGTTTTTGACCCTGTTCATCATGATGCCGACCTTTCAGGCCTCTTACGAGGCCGGGATCCGCCCTCTGATCAACGAGGAAATGCCAGAAATGGACGCCATGGAGCGCGCCGTTGGCCCTTTCAAGGAGTTCATGGTCAAGCACACGCGCGAAAAAGACCTGAAACTCTTCGTCGAAATCAACAAGGCCGGCCCATACAAAGAAGCCATGGACACCCCGATCCAGCTGGTCATCCCCGCCTTTATGATCTCCGAGCTGCGCCGCGCCTTTGAGATCGGGTTTCTGCTGTTTTTGCCCTTTCTTATCATCGATATGGTCGTCGCCTCGATCCTGATGTCCATGGGGATGATGATGTTGCCGCCCGTGATGATCTCCCTGCCCTTCAAGATCATCTTCTTCGTCCTTGTGGATGGGTGGTATCTGATCGCCGGCAGCCTGATCCAGAGCTATGGCGGATAACGGTTCGCCGTTAACCAAAAACATCTTGTCATTATTACCATAATAGTATAATCTTCCTGCCGGTATCACAGGAGATTTCTTTATGAAGGCATTGAAAACCGCTCTTTTCTCATTTGGCATGACGGCTTTGGTCTTTACAGGCGCACAGGCGCAGGAAAGCGACGATATCCGCACGCGGATGAAGCGCATCCTGTTCAAACAGGGGACGACCCATTTCCTGACCCAGGAAGATTCCCTCTATACGCTCGAGATCGGCGCGGCGCTTGCCGCCAACCCCCGCTGGGATGTGACCGTTATCGGCTATACCGAAGACCGCGGCGGCAAAGCCGCTAATGACGAACTGGCCGAGCTTCGCGCCGAAAAAGTGGCGATGATGATCGAAAAATGCGGCGTTAACAGCCGCAATATCTCGCAAATCACAGTCGGTTCGGCTGAATTTTACGGCCAGAAAACAGAAGACAACCGACAGTTTCATCGCGCTGTCGGCCTGGCTATCGGCAGCTCATCCTCCCCTTATTAAGGCCGGGATTTCTTATTTCATAAACACCTTGCATAATTGTTAGATTCCTCTAGCATGGTCTTGGCTTAATGCCATAAACATGCGGAGGGGTGGGTGATTCTGCAAGGACGGCGTCTTCTTTTTTCCTTTGGCCTGACGGCCCTGATGATGACGCGCGCCTTTGGGCAGGACGCCCCCGACACACCCCGCGATCTGATCGCCGCCACCGAAAAAATCCCCAGCAAAAATCTTTCTGTTCCCAAAGCCGCGCCCGCCCCCCTTTCCCCGCTTCGGAAAAACAGGAATGTCTTTCCCGAAACGATCGCCGGGGTCTGGACCAACCAGCTTGACCCGGATCTGGCGCCCGAGAAAAAAGACAGCCTGTTCTATGAATTCACCTTCGTGCAGGACGGCCCCGCCGTCACGGGGGAAGCGCTTTATCTTTATACGGCTCCCGATGGCACGGCTTTTCGCGCACATACGCGCCTTGCCGGCACATACGATGCCGGGCGTCTTGATCTGGAAACGCTCGAGCTGGTCACAGAGGATTCACACACGACCCGCCCGAATGCGTTCTGGTGTTATAACGCGCGGATTGTCGGGGATTTCCGGGAAGAAAAAGGGCAGGTCACCATGGACGCGGATTACACGCTTGTTTCCGGCGACGCTTTTTCCGGCGGCGGGGACAGCCTGCAAATCGTTTCCGATGCCCAATGCCCGGAACAGCAGGTCGTCTTCCGTTTCCGCCACGAGGAAGAAACGGAACCGGTGAAAATTCTTGTGGATGATTATTTTGCCAAGAGCGATACGGTTTTTTCTCCGATCCGCTTTAAGCAGGGGCGCACCTGTCTGGCCTCCGAAGCGGATTCGCTCGAGATCGTTCGGCTGGCCGAGGTGCTGCAACATAATCGAAAATGGAAAATCCAGCTCGACGGCTATACCGAAAAACTCGGTGGCTACCGGAACAATTTCCGGCTCTCGGAAAGACGCGCCGAAACCATCAAGGAAACGCTGGAAGAACACGGCATTCCCGCGCGGCGCATCAAGACATCGGGCCACGGGCCCCACGACCCGGTCGGAGACAACCGCACACAAACAGGGTGCGCCCAGAATCGCCGCGTCGAGATCGCTATCCTGAGACCCGATTAAAAAGAAAAATGCCGCTCGAGCGCCCGATTGGCCAGAGCCGAGCGGCGCAAATCGCGCGGTGCATTGTTGCGCAAAAGAACAAACCCCAGAGCGCGGCGCAGCACCCGCACCACTTTTACAAGGCGGTGCAGCTCGCTTTCATAGCCGCGCGGCGCTTTTTCCGCATAGGCCTTGAACAGATCAAGCAGAAACGACACGGCGCGTTCCCGGTCGGGTTCCTGCAATACGGCACTAGCAGAGGTATTGAGAAACAGCCACACATCCCGCGCCTGCGCCGAGGCAAACGGCATCGCGCCCAGCGGGTCGTCCTCAAGATCGATAAAGCCGATCTTCTCGCCGTCCCATGTCATGTCGCGCAGATAAGGCCGCCCGTGAACCAGCCCCTTGGCGTGAAAATCCGCCAGCGCGCGCGCCGCCTTGGCCAAAAGCGCAAAACGCGCAGCCGGATCGGCCTCCCCGCGCAGCACGGTTTCAAGCGAAACCCCGATATCCGTCATCACGACGCGCTCCGGCGTCAGCGCCAGCACAAGCGGCACGTGCGCGCCCCGCGCCGCCGCCTGTTTCAGGCGCTCGGCCTCGAGACGCAGACCCGCCGCGCCACCGGGATTGATCGTCCTCGCCGCCAGAGGAAAAGACAGGGTTTTGGCGATGCCGCCCATGATCGCGTGCCAGCGCGTGCCCTTTTCCGGCCGCGCGGGCTTGATCCAGACAACGCGCCCGTCCCTTTCGGAACGCTGGACATGGTGCTCTTTCTTTTTGCGCATCGGACGGGTCATGGATGTGGGTTTCAGATACAACACTTATTGGTTAGGGTGGACTTTCTCGCCCAAGTCCTCGGCAAACCTTAAAAGATAGCCATCAGGATCCTGAACGATAAACTGGCGGCAACCAAGATACTTATCATCCGCCCTGTACCATTTTTCTTCAATCGGCAAAAAGAGTCTCGCATTTGCAGA
Organism: uncultured Alphaproteobacteria bacterium; assembly: GCA_965651535.1. Taxonomy (GTDB): domain Bacteria; phylum Pseudomonadota; class Alphaproteobacteria; order Micavibrionales; family SZUA-601; genus JAQGJA01. The sequence continues at coordinate 9,371 of CBFGSX010000054.1, forward strand.
ACGCACAGCCGCATAGAGATTGTCAATATGCGTTGTATCAATTTGAAAACTAATACCTCGTCCAAAAGGGCGTTCCAGTTCTGCCGCCAGCCATTTACGACTGCCTTCTTTCTGTATAAGTTCCTCAAACATAAGCTGCGAACCTTGTCGCTCGAGTCTGGCAAAGCCATCTTC
>CBFGSX010000055.1:0-9299 GCA_965651535.1 uncultured Alphaproteobacteria bacterium
TGACCGACACGAAAATTTTTACCGAAATCGGCATTGGCAACGACACGTTTGTCTCGACCGAAATTGAAACGGGCGATACGGAAACGCGCCGCCCCGGTTTTGCCAAAATGAAATTGTGCGGGGTTTATCTGCGTCTGTGGGTCGGGCGCACGGTCTGGATCGTCTCGACCGTCAACGGTTTCACCCGCATGACGAAACCGAAAAGGAAATTTAAATTACTCTTGGGTTTCGAGGGTGTTCCGTGTTCCTGACGTGTCATCCTGAGGCGGAACGCCGAAGGATCTCAGAGGAACAGGCTTTACGTCGTCCGGGATTCTTCGCTACGCTCAGAATGACAAGGGTATAATATGAAACACGTCACCATTTACACCGACGGCGCATGCAAGGGAAATCCCGGCCCGGGGGGCTGGGCGGCGTTGCTGGTGCACGGCAAGACGGAGAAAGAGCTGGTCGGCTCGGAGCCCGAGACGACGAATAACCGCATGGAGCTGACGGCCGCGCTGATGGCGCTCAAAGCGCTCAAGGAAAGCTGCCGCGTCGATCTGTATACCGACAGCGAGTATGTGCAAAAAGGTATGACCGAATGGCTGCCGCAATGGAAAGCGCGCGGATGGAAAAAAGTCGCCAATGCCGAAATCTGGCAGGCCTTGGAGATCGAGGCCGCCCTGCATGACATTACGTGGCATTGGGTGCGCGGCCATAACGGCCATGCGGAAAACGAACGCGTCGATGCGCTGGCGAGCAATGCGGCAGAGGCGGCGAAATCCTAGGAAGGCTGTTTTTTAAATAAATTCCGTATTCCTGCGGTAAGCTGGCGCTCTTTTTTGGCCAGATAACCGCCCGCTTTTTGAAAACGCTCTTTTCCATCAAGATTATCCAGAAAATCGGCAATCCGGGTTCCGTTATAGAGCCTGTCCACAATCTGGTAGGTAATCATCGAGGCAATAAATCCCATAGCAATGCCACCCATGCCGTAGGGGCTAAGCCATTCCTGGTCTTGCCTGAGCTTGTCCAGTTTTTCCTGTTGGACGGCCTTGAGGGATGAAATGGGGGTGCAATCCAGCGTCTCGCGCGGCAGGTCGGCGACGCAATATTCCGTGTGGCCGTTCTTCTCGAAAAGCTCCAGAACGGCAATCTCGTGCTTTATATCTCTTTCCCCAAGGTTTACGAGGGCGCTCTTGAAACCGTTTGCCACCGCATAACCGACTCCTGCAACGGGCAGAACATACCCCGCCCCCAAAAAAGTCATTTGGCTGCCGACATACAAGGCGGTCGTATAACAAAACTGTTTGGTGTCGAATTTATCGTCTTCGGTCATGATTCAGCCTCGCTGGAAATACAGGAGGTGGATTATGATAGAAGGCCTGCACTATGTCAATATAACCCTTTCACTGAATCTTAAAGATTTTCCTTGTTAATTAACCTTAATTAATGCTACATTGGAAATCGAAGACGGCGTTACGGCGCGAATCAAGCTGACAAACGGGGAGGCTCTCATGCGCGTATTATTGGTGGAAGACGACAGCTCAACGGCGAAATCGATCGAGTTGATGCTCAAGTCGGAAAATTTCATCGTCGATTCAACCGACCTCGGCGAGGACGGTCTGGAGATCGGCAAACTCTACGACTACGACATTATCATTCTGGATATCATGCTGCCGGATATCGACGGTTACGAAGTGCTGCGCCGCCTGCGCGACGCCCGCGTCGAAACGCCGATCCTGATCCTGTCGGGACTGACGGAACTGGACAGCAAGATCAAGGGTCTTGGCTTTGGCGCCGACGATTACTTGACCAAGCCGTTCGACAAGCGCGAATTGCTGGCGCGTATCCACGCCATCGTCCGCCGCTCGAAGGGCCATGCGCAATCCATCATCAAGACCGGCAAGCTGGCGGTCAATCTCGATGCCCGCACGGTCGAGGCCGACGGCAAACCGCTGCACCTGCCCGGCAAGGAATACGGAATCGTGGAACTCTTGTCGCTGCGCACAGGCACGACGCTAACCAAGGAAATGTTCCTCAACCCCCTCAATCGCGGGATGGATGAGCCGGAAGTGAAAATTATCGACGTGTTCATCTGCAAGCTGCGCAAAAAACTGGCGCAGGCCACGGGCGGGCAGAATTACATCGAAACGGTTTGGGGACGCGGCTATGTGCTGCGCGACCCCGAAGCCGCAGGCAAGCCAGCCGGCGGCTCGAAAGAAAAGGTCGTCGCGCAAGCATAAGCGGCCTGAAACGCGCAGCAGGAGGCTTGCCTCCACGCGCCTTAAAACTTAGAAACCCGGGGAATTTCCGCTACCGCAATAGCTCCCCGGGTTTTTTTACGACTGCAGGTCATCCCCGACCATGAGCGCGACAGCGCGAAGCCGATCGGGGATCCAGTAGAATGAAGCGCAGCGCAAAATACCTTCTGGATTCCCGCTGAAGTTTACCCCGTGCTACGACACGGGGCGGGAATGACAAGTGTGGGGCAGGATAGACTTTGGACGCAAAAAATCTATCTCACTCTCCTGAGAGGAAACCATGCTGACCATTCGTAAATCAAAGGATCGCGGCTACCGCGATCATGGCTGGCTCAATGCCCGCCACAGTTTTTCATTCGGCGATTACCGCGACGAAAACCATATGGGGTTTTCGGATCTGCGCGTGCTCAATGACGACATCGTGCAGCCGCAGCACGGCTTTGCCGAGCATCCGCACCGCGATATGGAGATCATCACCTATGTGCTGTCGGGCGAGCTGACGCACGCGGATTCGATGGGCAACGGCTCGACCATCCGCGCGGGCGACATCCAGGTCATGTCGGCGGGCAGCGGCGTGCGCCACGCGGAAAAAAACGCGCATCATGACGCGCCGCTGCATCTGATCCAGATCTGGATCATGCCCGAGGCCAAAGGTCTGCCGCCGCGCTATGCCGAGAAAAAATTCAGCGACGATGAAAAACGCGGCAAATTGCGGTTGATCGTCTCGCGTGACGGAGCCGAGGATTCGCTGACCATTGCGCAGGACGCGAAAATCTATGCGGCGCTGCTGGACGGTGACGAGGAAATCGGATTCAAATTCGACCCCGCCCGCGCGGCCTATATCCAAGTCGTGCGCGGATCATTATCGCTGAACAGCCACCGCCTCGAGGCGGGCGACGGCGTGAAAATCTCGGACGAGGATTTTCTGCATTTCACCCAGGGTGCGGATGCCGAGTTTCTGCTGTTTGATATGCGCCCGCACTAGACCGATTTGGTCTCGGGGCGCATATGCACCACGCGCTGCGGGAAGGGAATTTCGATGCCGACGCGGTCGAACTCTTCCTTCAGGCGACGGTTGAATTCGCGGCCCACGGCCCATTGCTTGACCGGTTGCGTTTTAATGCGCGCCTTGATGGTGATGGCGCTGTCGCCGAACGCATCCACGCCGTTGATCTCGGTTGGCTCGACGATCATCGGTGCAAAGTTTTCATCGGCGCGCATGGCCTCGTCCACCGCGCGGATCGCGTCGAACGCCTTGCCGATATCGGTGTCGTATGCCACGCCGATGTTAAAGACGTAAAAGCTGAAATCCTTGGTCATGTTTTCGATGATCGTCACCTGGCTATAGGGGATGGTCATGACCGTGCCGTCAAAGCCGCGCAGCTGAATCTTGCGCAGCGTGATGCGCTCGACCAGCCCGCCATACGTGCCGATTTTCACCACATCGCCGATCTGGAGCAGATCCTCGATGATGATGGTAAAGCCCGAGATAATGTCCTGAATGGATTTTTGCGCGCCCAAGGCCACTGCCACGCCCGCGACCCCCGCGCCGGTCAGAAGCGGCGCGATATTGACGCCCAGATCGCCCAGCAACATAAAGCCGTAAATCACGATCAGCGCGATGGTCATCACATTGACGGAAACGGGGAACAGGGTCTGGGCGCGCTGGGACGCGGCGCCGCTGCGGCCGATCAGCACGCGGCGCAAAAAGAAATAACAGATTTCCCACGCGACGACGAACACCGCGCCGACAAGAATCTGCCGCGTGACAAAGGCGACGGGCGCTTCGAGATGGGCGACCAGCCATTCATGCGTTTTCGGAAACCATACCGCCGTCAAAATCGTCGCCAGCGTGCCCAGCAGATATAAAATGACGGTGCGGAACAGCAATTTCACCTGCCACAGCATACGGCGTTTCTGGTGGGCGACGGCGGCGGTGTTTTCGATGTAAACGACGACGCGCTGATTGGCGAGGATCGACATCCAGATCAGCACGATCAGGCCGAACACCACGCCGCCCGTCATCAGGATTCCGGCCTGATTGGCGCTGAAGAACTCGCCGGCGGATTGGAACAGGCTGCTGAAAGTCATGGTTTCTCCATCGGTTTTGGAAAGGATAAAACGCCGGGACGGCGCAAGAGGGGCTGGTGGAGCTGAGGAGGATCGAACTCCCGACCTCGGCAGTGCGATTGCCGCGCTCTCCCAGCTGAGCTACAGCCCCACAGATTAAAGACGAGTATAAAAACAGCCCGGTTTTCCTGCAAGTCCCGTTCCTTTTATTCCTTGGCGGAGGAAAGGCGGCTTTCCTGTGCGGGAAGGGGCGGTTTTTCCGGATGCGGGACACGCTTATAGCGGTTGCGCCATTGTTTCTTGGCCATGTCCTGCATATCGACGATCTTGTCGGTTTCGTCCACGATCTCGGCGCCCAAAAGCGTCTCGATCACGTCTTCCATCGTGACGACGCCGGACATACCGCCGAACTCGTCCACCACCAGCGCGATATGTTCGCGCTTTTCGATGAATTCGTTGAAGAGTTTCAGGATGTTGTAATTCTCGGGGATCGTGATGATGTCGCGGCGGAACGTGCTGAGCGGCTTGTCCTTTTCGTCGTCGATCAAATGCTCGAGCACCTCGTCCTTGAGGACGTAACCGATGATCGTTTCGCTTTCGGCCGTTTCGCGCAGGGGAATGCGGGAAAAGACCAGCTCATCCTGAAGGTCGTAGAATTGCCGGGCCGTCATGCTTTGCGGCGCGGAGACGATGACGGGACGCGGCGTCATCACGTCGCGCGCCTTGTAATTCTTGAAGTGAAGAAGGTTGTGGATGAAATTGCTTTCGGACGCGTCCAGCAGGCCTTCCTGCGATCCGATTTGTGCCAGCGCCAGAAAATCCGTCCGCGAAAAGACGCTTTTTTCCTTTTCCGCGTTGAATATGCCGGTGATGCGTTGGCACAGCCAGATGACCGGCTTCAGCACGATCAGGATAAAATGCAGGCTGCGGATCGTAAAAGGCGCCAGCGCCTTCCAGTTTGTCGCGCCGATGGTTTTCGGGATGATCTCGGACAGGATCAGGATCGCCGCCGTCATGACGAACGGCACGCCCAAGCCTGTAATCAGCGGGTGGGCGTCCCCCCAGATTTTGGTCGCTTCCTGTCCGACCCCGATGGCACCGGCCGTGTGGGCGATGGTGTTCAAGGTCAGAATTCCCGCCAGAGGTCGGTCGATATTATCCTTGAAGTCTTTCAGGATCGTGCCGAGCCGTCCGCCTTCGTTTAATTGTATCTGCATATAAGAGGGCGAGATGCTCAGCAGCACGGCCTCCCAAAGAGAACATAAAAAGGAGAAGATAAGAGAAACGGTGAAAAAGGCGAAAAGCGTCGATAGCATGGGGCGGGTGATTTCCTCGGATGTCTTTCAATAGCAGAGATACGCGGGAAAGCACAAGGAATTTTCATCAATTATGTTATCTATTATGGCTGCGCCCCCTTTTCCCGGGCCGGTTCTTTGACTAGGGTATTTTTCCTTTCCGCCGCAGGGTGCTTTCGTGAAGCCGAAATATAGTGTCAAATTCGTCTCCAAAGGGATGACGTCCCAAGACGCCGCCGTCGGCTGGCTCCGCCAGATTCCGGGCGCGGCGGGCATATGGGGTGATTGCCGTTTCGTTTTCGACCCGGAATTGCGCGAATATGACTGGCTGGTGGTGTATGACGATCTCCATACCGCCGAAGGCGGTCGCTTTTCGGTGCAGGTTGAAAAACTGGCCTGCCCGCCCGAGCGCACGATCTTCATGATGGCCGAGCCGTCTACGATCAAGACATACGGCTATGATTTTCTGAACCAGTTCGGGACGGTGTTCTCGTGTCAGGAGCCGTGGAACTCCCCGCCCGCCAAAACGATTCACGGCGTGCCGGGGTTGCGCTGGTTTTACGGGATTCCCAAGAAGGGCGGCGAGATCACGACATATGACGGTCTTTGCGCTGCGCCGCCACCCGCCAAGACGAAAATGCTGTCGACCGTGTGTTCGATCAAGGCGATGACGCATACGCTGCACTCTCTGCGTGTGTCGTTCACGCTGGCGCTGTCGGAACGTCTGCCCGAGCTGGAGATTTTTGGCCATGGCCGCCGCTTTATCAGCGACAAAAAGGACGCGCTCGACCCGTATCGCTACCATCTGGCAATGGAGAACACCATTTGTCCCGGCTATATCACGGAGAAACTGACCGATCCCTTTTTGGGGTTGTGCCTGCCGTTTTACGTCGGCGCGCCGGACGCGGCGCAGTTTTTTCCCGAGGGCAGCTTCATCGCGCTCGACCCGCATGACCCGGACGGCGCGGCAAAGATCATCCGCGACGCGATCGAAAACAATGAATGGGAAAAACGCCTGCCCGCGATTACCGAGGCGCGCCGCCTGGTGATGGAGGAATACAACACTTTCGCCATCGCCGCGCGTATCATCGCCAGCAAGGAAGGTCAGCCGGTGTCCAATGCGCCCTATCCCGTGCTGCGCAGCCGCCGCGCCATGCTGAAAAATCCGGTGGCGGCCGTGCGTTTCGGTTTTGAAAAAATCCGCGGACGCTTGCGCCATAAAATGGCGGTGTGATTACTCTGCGCCAAGGACGAAATCGACCAACCCCTGAAAATCGTTAGACGTGCCGTCGGGGGTGACGCCCAGCTTTTCGGCGGGCAGATTGAAGCGGTTCACCCAATAAGTCGGATAGCCGAAGCTTTTGGCACCATAGGCATCCCATCCGCCGAAAGCGGCAAAGACGATGTCTTCTTTTTTGAGGCCCAAGGTTTCAAGTCCCAGCGCATAGGCGTGCGGGTCGGGTTTGTAAGTGCTGTTTTGAGCTGTGCTGAGCAGCGTGTCGAAAAGCGGAACGATTCCGGCATTCTCGGCATTGGCGCGCAGCATCGTGTCGCTGAAATTGGCGATGGTGATGATCTTGATGCCGCTCTTGCGCAGTTTTTTCAGGCCTGCGACCGTATCCGGCCACAAATCGAGCGTCAGATAGGCGTTGAGCAGTTGTTCCCGCTGCTGCGGCGTGACGGTCAGCTTCATGTTTTCCAGCGTGTAATCCAGCGCGTCGCCCGTGACGGCAAAGAAATCCGCGTGTTGTCCGGTGATGGTACGCAAAAACCCGTATTCGAATTGCTTGCCGCGCCAGGCTTTGGTGATATCCATGCCCTTGCCGGGGAAAACTTTTTCGACATCGTCGACAACGGAATTGGGATTGAAGATCACGAAATAGTCAAACGCCACGGCCTTGTAGCGTGGCGCGCCGGTTTCGGCCTGCACCGGAAAGGCGGCGGCGAGGATAAGGAGAAGGGCGACTAAAATTGAACGGGACATTCTATGCTTTCCTTGTTGTCTTGGTGTCAAAATCGATCACATAGACCGTGATATAGTAATAGATGAGGAATTCAATCACTTCGCTGGCGCGGGCGTAGAGCTTGATTTCGAAGACATTCCACACAACATCCGTCAGCTTGACGAAAACATAAAGCCCCGCGACGCAGGCGGCGGGCGATGCCGGGATCAACGGCATCAGCCACGCAGGAATTTTTTGCGGGTGACGTTTGCGCAGCCAGACAAGGATCAGGCCGCTGACGACGACTCCGATTTCAAGCAAGATACGCGGCTTTTGATCCAGCCAGGACGAGGTGTTGTGCAAGTTGGTTTCGTTCTGGTCGTTGATGGCCAGCCAGAAATCCGACGATTCCCACAGCAGCACCCATTGGCCCCAGCTGATTTCCTCGCCGGCGATGTATAGGCATCCCAAGCTGGCCATACTGAACCAGAACACAAGGAATTTTTGTTCCCGCCAGTCAAGGTGGCGCAGTTTCACAAGCGCGGCGAACAGGCCGATGGAGATGGCAAAAACCTGCGCGATCTCGATCAGACCGTTTTCGGCCACGGCATCGGCCACGGTCTGCGGATCGGCGATGTATTCGAACGCCGTCCAGGCAAGCAAAAGGAACAGGGGAAGAAGAATCCAAAGAGCAAGGCGAACGGACATGGGAAGGGGTCGGTGAAGGGATGGGGGGAGTTTCATTTTCACGGAGAATAGCGTCTCAATCGGGCTTTGTCTTTACTTTTTGGGCTGGAAATGGTGGTGGAGGTAGGATTTACGCGCCTTTGGCGCGAAGCGTCGGTCTTGCGCCCGCCGCGAACCTGCTTTTTTAATCTTCGCAGGCTCAAATCACCCGAACGACAGATTTAATAAAACCCCCGGCGTTAGGCCGGGTCTTTTATTAAATGGTGGTGGAGGTAGGATTTGAACCTACGAACTCATAAGAGGGCAGATTTACAGTCTGCTGCCATTGACCGCTCGGCCACTCCACCACGCCAAAAAGGCCTTAAGGCTATAGGGGATGGGGACCCCATTTGTCAATTCCAATATGACCCGCTAGAACATAAACCCATGATTCTTCTGTTCGACGTTTACGGCGTGGCCTTTATCGGCAAGGGGCTGAACAAGCCTTTGCTCGAGGGCGTCCAGCCCCTGCGCGCCAAAGGCTGGGGCGTTAACTTTGCCTCGAATATGGCCTCGATGCAAAAGCCCGTCTTTTGGAACGTGATGGGTCTTAAGAATTACGGCGATAAAATCTTCTGTTCCGGCGATTTAAATGTGGCGAAACCGCAAGCGGGCTTTTATAGTCGCGTCGCGGCGGATCTTGGGGTTGCCCCCGATTCGATTCTGTTTTTCGACGACAGCGCGACCAATGTCGAGGCGGCAAGGCAAAGCGGCTGGCAGGCTTTTCTTTACACCGACGTTGAAACAACTTTGCAGCAGATAGAGAAATTCCATGGCTTACGAGCGTAAACCTCCCCGGGGTCAAAAGAGCGGCGGCGGTAAAAAACCCGTCGGCAAATCTTTCGGCAAAAAGCCTTTTGATAAAAAGCCCGGCGGATTCAAAAAAGACGGGTTCAAGAAAGATTTCAAAAAGGACGGCGACCGTCCCAAACGCAACTTCCGCGACCGTGACGGCGACCGTAAACCGCGCCGCAGCTTCGATGATCGCCCGAAGCGCGATTTCGGAGATCGCCCGCCGCGCC
>CBFGSX010000056.1:0-9298 GCA_965651535.1 uncultured Alphaproteobacteria bacterium
GGATTTCAAAGTTCTGGCCTGTGCCGGTCACCTTTTTAATGACGGAGAAAAGCATCACATCACAATCTATTGCGCCGGACGTATCGGTTCCCAGACCCCGCAGGTGATGGAACCGCATAAGTGTGAAGGCTGGCACTTTTTCGATGATTGGCAGAACCTGCCGTCTCCGACCTTCGTGCCGTATCATTATGATATGACGACGGAGATGATTGCGGATTATCTTTCTTCTTAGAGGCAGCGCCGAAAAATGAGGCAGGCGTATGATACAATAGCCATCCACTCGTAGTGTGACAAAAGAACACGCCCTAAGATATATAGGAAACAGAGAATCAAATACTCTTTGAGAGTGCTAGATATTTTGTATAAGATGCCGATAGATACGAAATATGCGCACATGCGCAGGAGTTTTTTAGTCAAGCCCCCTAGTTCGGAATGTATAGGAGTATCGCTTGTGGGCCCATTGCTGTTGAGGACTAATGCAAGCAGTAGTGGAATGAATAAGGCGAGTAAAAAGCAGAGCGATTTTTTAATAATTATCTTCATGATATTTTCTACTATCTAGAGCTTGGATTTGTCATCTTTCAGAACGAGGGCAGAGTGTTGATCTAACATTTTTGTATCCATGGTTGTGGGTTCTATATGATACATTTTGTTGATATGTGTGCCATAACCCTTGAGAAGCCGAGCAAGCAGAGAGCTTAGAAATTTGAACATAGCCAACTATAGTCGTAGGATATAAATTAAGGGGTTAATTTCTTGTCTGTAAATTGCAACTTTCCCCTTGCATTCCCCCTAGAATCCCCGTATAAACCAGCTCCTTAACAACAAAAACCTCACACGGGGACGGGACACTCACTCCCATCCGGTGGGAAATTAAGATATTGATATATCAAGATTTTCTGCAAATCCTCGTGGCGGACGAACCGGAAGAACAGGAGCTATAATGGCACTTCCCACTTTTACGATGCGTCAGCTGCTTGAAGCTGGCGTTCACTTCGGCCACCAGACCCGTCGCTGGAACCCCAAGATGAAGCCGTTCATCTTCGGCGAGCGCAACAACATCCACATCATCGACCTGCAACAGACTGTCCCGATGCTGTATGCCGCGATGAGCGCGTTGCAGCAGATCGTGTCCAAGGGCGGTCGCGTGCTGTTCGTCGGCACCAAGCGCCAGGCGCAGGAACCGATCAAGGCCGCCGCGGAGCGTTGCGGCCAGTTCTACGTCAACCACCGCTGGCTGGGTGGTATGCTCACCAACTGGAAGACGATTACCGCTTCGATTACCCGCCTCAAGCAATACGAAGCGGCTTTGGCCGATGGTGGCGGTTCGGGTTACACCAAGCGCGAATTGCTCGAGATGGAGCGCGCGCGCGACAAGATGATCAAGTCGCTGGGCGGTATCAAGGACATGGGCGGCGTGCCGGACGCGATCTTCGTCCTCGACACGCTGAAAGAAGATCTGGCGATCAAAGAGGCCCAGACGCTGGGCATCCCGGTCATCGCCGTGATTGATACCAATTCCGATCCTGAAGGCATTACCTTCCCGATCCCGGGTAACGATGACGCGCTGCGCGCCATTGAAACCTATTGCGAGCTGATCTCGGGCGCGATTTTGGACGGTCTTGCCGCCGAAGCCGCGTCGAAAGGCGTGGATGTCGGCGCGTCGGAAAATCCGGACGCCGAGGGTGCGACGAAACGCCGCAGCAAAAAATCCGCCGATGTCGTGGCGCTTGAATCCGCCAAGACCTCTTCCGAAGAACCGGCTATGAAAGCCGCACAAGGAGCAAACTAATGTCTGTAGTATCGATGGAAGCTATCCAGAAACTGCGCGAAGAAACCGGCGCAGGCATGATGGACTGCAAAAAAGCGTTGACCGAAAGCAACGGCGACTATGATGCCGCGGTGGACTGGCTGCGCAAAAAAGGCATTGCCTCGGCCGCCAAGAAAGCCGGACGCGTTGCAGCCGAAGGTCTGGTGGCGACAGTGACGGACGGGAACAAGGGGCTTGTGCTCGAAGTGAACTGTGAAACCGATTTCGTCGCCAAGAACCCGGACTTTCAGGCGATGGTGACGGCAACCGCCGACGCCGCGCTGGCAAAGGGTGAAACCGACATCGAAAAGATCAAGGCATTGACGGTTGACGGCAAGACGGCTCAGGACAACCTGACGGCACTTGTGGCCAAGATCGGCGAGAACATGACGTTCCGCCGCGCGGCCATGCTTGAAGTCAAACAGGGTGTGGTCATCAGCTATATCCACAACGCTGCGACGGACAAAGCCGGTAAGATCGGTGTTCTGGTTGCGCTGGAATCGACCGCTTCGGTTGATGCCCTGAATGCGCTGGGTCGCCAGATCGCGATGCATATCGCGGCAGCCCGCCCGGATGCGTTGGATCGTGCCTCGGTCGATGCCTCGAAACTGGAGCGCGAAAAGAGCGTTTTGGTCGAACAGGCGCGCGCCTCCGGCAAGCCCGAGAACATCATTGAGAAGATGGTCGAAGGCCGTATCAACAAATTCTACGAAGAGATCGTTCTCCTCGAGCAGGCTTTCGTCATCAACCCGGATATGAAAGTCCAGGCCGTTGTTGAAGCTGCCGCCAAGGAAGCGGGTGCTCCGATTAAACTTGCCGCGTTCGAGCGCTTTGCTTTGGGCGAGGGCATCGAGAAGAAAGACGGCGACTTCGCTGCCGAAGTGGCGGCGATGGCCAAGTAAACCTAAACAAGGATTATCCATCATGGCCTCACCGAAATACCGTCGCATTCTGCTGAAGGTTTCGGGAGAGGCTTTGATGGGCAATCAGCCTTACGGCCTTTGCCACGACAAGCTGGCAGACGTTTCCAACGATATCAAATCCGTTGTTGATGCGGGCGTGCAGCTTTGCGTCGTCGTCGGCGCGGGCAATATCTTCCGCGGCGTCAACGGCGAGAAGATCGGTATCGAGCGCGCCACCGCCGATTACATGGGAATGCTGGCCACGGCGATGAACGCACTGGCCATGCAGTCTGCGTTGGAAAGTATCGGTGTGCAGACGCGCGTGCAATCCGCTATCCGCATGGAAACGATCGCCGAGCCTTATATCCGCCGTCGTGCTCTGCGCCACATGGAAAAGGGCCGCGTCGTGATTTTCGCCGCCGGGACAGGTAATCCGTTTTTCACTACCGATACGGCGGCGACGTTGCGTGCTTCGGAGATGAATTGTGATGCACTGTTCAAGGCCACGAAAGTTGATGGCATCTATGATGCTGATCCGGCCAAGAACAAGGATGCCAAGCGTTTCGATAGCCTGACCTATCAGGATGTCCTGACCAAGCGTCTAAATGTCATGGACGCAACAGCGATTGCATTGGCCCGCGAAAACAGCTTGCCGATCATTGTTTTTTCGATGGAGCAAAAGGGCTCGATCGCCGAGATTATCAATGGTAAAGGCAAATGCACGATCGTCAAAGAGGACGTTTGAATGTTTGAAAGTGTTGGATCAGAAGAGCAGCATCGCTTGTTAAATAGGATAACATATGATCGTGAATTCAGAGAGAAAGTTGGCGAGGCCGTTCGGTCGATATGTTCAAACAGGGTCGATATTCTTGATAAGGAACCTGTTTCTCTGGTGTATAAAGGGAAAAAATTTAAAGTAAGGAAAATAGGGGATTAACGATGTCATTCGATCTGAACGAACTGAAGCGTAAAATGGACGCAACCGTCGAGGCGCTGAAGAAAGAATTTTCCGGCTTGCGCGCAGGGCGTGCCAGCACGGGGATGCTGGATCCGGTCATGGTGGATTCCTATGGCAGCATGATGCCGCTTAACCAGGTCGCAAATATCAGTGCGCCCGAACCCCGTCTTTTGACAGTAACGGTCTGGGATCGCGGTCAGGTTTCGGCGGTAGAAAAAGCGCTGCACGATTCCGGTCTGGGCCTTAATCCGCAGACAGAAGGTACGACAATCCGCCTGCCGATCCCGCCAATGACCGAAGAGCGTCGCAAGGAAATGACCAAGGTTGCCGCAAAATACGCCGAGGCTTCGCGCGTGGCTGTTCGCAACATTCGCCGCGAAGGTATGGAGGCAGTCAAGAAGATGGAAAAGGATAAGTTGATTTCAGAGGATGATTTGAAGCGTCACGAAAAAGATATCCAGAAAGCCACGGATGAAACGGTCAAAAAGATCGATGATACGCTGGCGCACAAAGAAAAAGAAATTATGGAAGTGTAAAATGATTTATATAAAAGAAATCATTTTACATCCTGATCGTAGCGAAGGATCTCCCGCAGAATGAACACAATTCCACAGCATATTGCCATCATCATGGACGGGAACGGGCGCTGGGCCACGGCACGCGGGTTGCCGCGCGTCATGGGCCATAAGCAAGGCGCTGAAGCCGTCGAACGTGTGGTGCGCGCTGCTGCGGATCGCGGGATCAAGGAAATGTCGCTGTTTGCGTTTTCCACGGAAAACTGGAACCGTCCCGAACAGGAAGTTTCCGATCTGATGGGCTTGCTCAAGACCTATTTGCACAGCAAAACCGCCGAGATGCACAAAAACGGTGTGCAGCTGCGCGTTATTGGCGACCGCTCGCGTCTGGGTGCAGATATTCTGTCGCTGATCGAGCATGCCGAGACGCTAACAGCAAACAACACGGCGATTATCGTTAACATGGCTGTTAGCTATAGCGGGAAATGGGATATCACGCAGGCGATGCGCAAGCTTGCTGCGCAGGTTGAATTCGGCGTTTTGCAGCCGGAAGATATCACCGAAGAAATGATCGCTGCACAACTTAGCCTTGCAGACTCACCGGATCCCGATCTGATCATCCGCACAAGCGGCGAACAGCGCATCAGCAATTTCCTTCTCTGGCAGGGGGCTTATAGCGAATACTGGTTCACGGAAACACACTGGCCCGATTTTGATGCCAAGCATCTGGACGCGGCCTTAGACGCCTATCAAAAACGGGAGCGCCGCTTTGGAAAAATTCGCAGCCAAGCTTCGTGAACGCTGGCAAAAATTTGACGCGCTTCAAAAGCGCCTCGTGACGGCGGCAATTCTCGGTCCGGCTTTGCTGATTGCGATCTATATAGGTGGGCCACTTTTTACGTTATTGATGATCGTCACCGCTATAATCGGTTATCGCGAGTGGCAAAGACTGGTTCAAACAAAAATCCAGAAAAACGTCGAGTACACCGCCTATGCCACGCTGGCGATGGGCGTATTACTGGCGGCGCTGACGACGTTGAAGATGGCGATTGTTTTTCTCTTCATGGGTTCTGCCGTTGTCGCGGTCATCGCGCATTTTTACGTTGATCAAGGCGACCGCCGTGCGCCGCCATGGTTGGCTTTTGGCGTGTTGTATCTTGGGGTGCCGCTGGCCTGTATCCAATGGCTCCAGCCGGAATGGCCGACGATTATGACCTTGTTTGCCGCTGTCTGGGCGACGGATTCCGGTGCTTATTTCGCTGGGCGCAAGATTGGCGGGCCAAAACTGGCCCCGAAAATCAGCCCGAACAAAACCTGGTCGGGTCTGGTGGGAGGGGCGGTCGCGGCATTCTTTTTGACGGGCTTTTTGGCCTTGGTATTTGATTTTGAAAAGCCATGGGCTTATTTCATCTATGGGGCTGTTTTGGCCGCGGTGTCACAAGGCGGCGATCTGTTCGAGTCTTTCATGAAGCGCCGGGCAGAGGTCAAGGATAGCGGTACGATTATCCCCGGCCATGGCGGTCTTTTGGACAGGATCGACGGGGTTTTGACCGCAGCGCCGGTTTTCCTGTTAATGATTTTGCTCTTGTCCTGACCCTTGCCACGGCAGGGTCCGAACCCTAGAATACGGCATCTTCTCCGAGAGTTTTATTATGGAATTCATTAACACCGTCCCTGCCTACGCCCTGCCCTTTTTGTTGGTGCTCAGCGTTCTCGTCTTTGTGCACGAATTCGGGCATTACATCGTTGCGCGCTGGTGCGGCGTGCGCGTCGAGATTTTTTCGATTGGATTTGGCCGCGAGCTGTTTGGTTTCAACGATAGCCATGGCACGCGATGGAAATTCTGTATCATCCCTCTGGGGGGGTATGTGCAGATGTATGGGGATGCCGATCCGGCCAGCGCGACGCAGGATGAGAAGAAAGTCGCGGCATTGACGCCGGAGCAGAAAAGGATAGCGTTCTTTTACAAACCGGTTTGGCAGCGTGCCCTCATCGTGTTTGCCGGGCCTGCGATCAATTTTATTTATGCCGTTCTGGTGATGACGTTTCTGTTCTCATCGCAAGGCCAAATCTATGCGCCGGCGGAAGTTGGCGGACTGGTTGAGGATGGTGCAGCCATCAAGGCAGGGTTCCAGATCGGCGACCGCATTGTCAGCGTTAATGGGCGCAATATTTCGCGCTTTCAAGACTTACAGCGTCAGGTAACGATCAATCTTGCTTCGGAAATGATCATGGGGATTGAGCGCAGCGGCGATCTCTTGACGATCCGGGTGCGCCCGGATGTCATCGAACAGGTCGATAATTTCGGTTTTCGCCATATGGTGGGGCGCTTGGGTATTGTGTCCGCCGGTAAGACAGCGATTGAAAAGCACAGCATTCCATCGTCTTTTGTCGCGGCAGTCGGGGAAACATGGTCGATGAGCGCCGCGACCTTGCGCGCCATCGGGCAGATGATCGTCGGTACTCGCAGCGCCGAGGAATTGGGTGGTGTTATCCGTATTGGCGCCTATGCCAAGGAGTTTTCGGACGCGGGTTGGATGTCGCTGCTGATGTTCTCGGCACTGATATCGGTCAACTTGGGTCTGATCAACCTGTTTCCTATTCCGCTTTTGGACGGTGGACATCTGGTATTCTATGCCTACGAAGCTGCTTTTCGTAGGCCGATGAATGAAAAAGTGCGCATGGTTGGCGTGCGTTTAGGGTATATGCTGGTGATCGCGCTGATGGTCTTTGCGACCCTCAACGACTTGATCCAACTCAAAGTCATCAACTATCTGGCAAAGCTGATTTCATGACAAAAAAAATCTTTTATCTGACGGCGGTTTTCCTTTTTCTTTCTTTCGGAGCACAGGCGCAGATTGTTTCTGCTGTCAAAGTCGAAGGAGCGCAGCGCATCGAAACCGCAACGGTTCTTTCCTATTTGACTGTGAAACCGGGTGATAGTTTTGATCCCGACCGCATCAATGAGTCGCTCAAAGCGCTGTTTGCCACAGGATTTTTCTCGGATGTGGCTTTTTTCCGTGAGGGCAGTACGTTGATCGTCGAAGTCAAGGAAAACCCGATGATCAATGAAATCGCCTTTGAAGGCAACGATCGCGTTAAGGATGAAGACCTGCTGGCCGAGACGCAGCTGCGCTCGCGTGTGGTCTATACCCGCGCCCGTGTGCAAGAAGATGTGCAGCGTATGCTCCAGATTTACCGTCGTCTTGGCAATTACGCAGCGATGATTGAGCCAAAGATTATCGAATTGGATCAAAATCGCATCAATCTGGTCTATGAGATCCGGGAGGGAGGCAAGACCAAGGTGCGCTCGATTAAGTTTATCGGGAACAAGGCTTATGGTGATAGCGCATTGCGTTCTGCTATTTCGACCAAAGAATACCGTTGGTATCGCTTCCTGAGTTCGGATGACAATTATGATCAGGATCGTATCGCCTATGACGAGGAATTGCTGCGCAAGTTTTACCTGTCCAAGGGATATGCAGATTTTACCGTCACGGCAGCAGTGGCTGAGCTGACTCCGGATCAACAGGATTTCTTTGTAACCTACACGATCAATGAAGGTGAACGTTACCGTCTGGGAGAAGTGACGGTCGACAGCCGTCTGCGCGGCGTCGATCTTGAGGCGCTAAAAGCAAGTGTTTCAACCAAGAGCGGTGATTGGTATAACGCCGATCTAGTGGACTCATCGGTGCTGTCCGTGACGGATGCGCTGGCGAACCAGCAATTTGCCTTCGTTGAAGTTCGTCCACAGGTTAATCTTGATCGCGCCAAGCGCCATGTGAACCTGACCTATGTGATCAATGAAAGCCCGCGCGTTTTCGTGGAGCGTATTGATATTCTGAGTAACACACGTACGCTGGATTCCGTGATCCGTCGTGAAATGCTTTTGATCGAGGGGGATCCTTTCAACCGTACGAAACTCAAGCGCTCGGAACAGGCGATCCGCGATCTCGGGTTCTTTGCCGATGTGAACGTCAAGACGGTTCAAGGGTCGCGTCCCGACCTGGCGGTGATTCAAGTAACGGTCAAGGAGCAGTCCACCGGTGAACTCTCCATTGGTGCCGGATTCTCGACCGCTGATGGCCCCTTGGCAGATTTCCGCATTCGTGAAAAGAACCTGCTGGGCAAGGGGCAGGACCTTCAGTTGGCAACGACGATTTCTGGCCGCACTAACCAATATGATCTGCGCTTTACCGAGCCGTATTTCCTTGACCGCAAGCTATCGGCAGGTATTGATTTGTTCCACACAACAACTGATTATCAAGACGAAAGCTCATACGACCAAAAACGTACGGGTGGTGCGGTACGCTTTGGGTATCCGCTCTCAGAAAACTGGAGCCATGAAGTACGTTATCGTTTTACGGATACAGAAATTGCTAATATTCCAGCCACGGCTTCCACCTATATCCAGCAACAGGAAGGAAAGTGGGTGACGTCTGAAGTCGGTCATGCCGTAATCTATAGCACGCTGGACAGTAAAACGGATCCGAGCGAGGGGTGGTATCTCAATTTTTCGAATGATTTTGCGGGTCTGGGCGGCGATGCCAGCTATATCGGAAACAAGGCGCGTGCAACCTATTATTGGCCGTTATCTGCCGACAAAGCTTGGGTTCTTTCGCAAACGGCTGAATTGGGCTATGTCATCGGTCTCGGCGAAGATATCCGTATTAACGAGCGTTACTACCTTGGCGGCAATACTTTCCGCGGCTTTGCCACGGCAGGGATTGGCGCGCGCGACATCGCCACCGGTGACGCGTTGGGCGGCAATCGTTACGCTAAGGGTTCAGTCGAGCTGACAACGCCGCTGGGCGGTGCAGCCAAGGATCTGGGTCTGCGCGGGCATATGTTCAGCGACTTCGGAACACTGGGTTCCATTGACGGCAATACCGCAGGGATTGCCGATGAAGAAAGCCTTCGCCTTTCGGTGGGTGTTGGTTTATCGTGGCGCTCGCCGCTTGGGCCGCTGCGCGGAGATTTGGCTTATCCCATCATGAAGGAAGATTACGATGAAGACAGATTATTCAATTTCAACTTTGGCACGCGCTTCTAAAGTTTTTTCCGCCGCCGTTTTAGCGTTGCTGCTGATAACTTCTCCGGCGAATGCCGAGGA
>CBFGSX010000057.1:0-9261 GCA_965651535.1 uncultured Alphaproteobacteria bacterium
TAAGCGTTATATTTCTCGGCGGCGGCGAATTGCAGCTCCAGCAATTTAATTTTTTCTTCGATATGCTGGCGGGCATGGGTGTCAAGATTATCGTTGGCCAGTTCTTCCTCGAGATGGGCGATGTCGCGCGCCACTTTGTCGGCGACGATCTTGACCACCGGCGTGATATGCGGCGTCAGAACCGTGCAATGGTTGTTGCCGATATCGGCAAAACCGCCCGTGATGAAATAATGAACCATGTGATGATTGGCACGCACCACCGACACGACACCGGCGCGCAACCCCGCCAGCATCGGCGTGTGACCCGCCATGACCATAAAATCGCCTTCTTCGCCCGGCAGCACGACACGCTCCTCCGATGTCGCAACCTCGACTTTCTCGGGGGCGACAAGTTCGAATTGAAACTGCCGCTGGTTGACGACGAAGTTTTCAACCATTACGCCGCCTCATCCAGAAGTTTACGGCCTTTTTCGATGGCCTCGTCGATGCCGCCGACCATGTAGAACGCGGCTTCCGGCAGGTGATCGTATTCGCCGGCGACGATGCCCTTGAAGCCTTTGATCGTATCCTCGAGCGAGACGAATTTTCCGGGAGAACCGGTAAAGACCTCGGCAACGAAGAAGGGCTGCGACAGGAAGCGCTGGATCTTGCGCGCGCGGGCGACGACCAGCTTGTCGTCCTCGGACAATTCGTCCATGCCCAGGATCGCAATAATATCCTGAAGCGATTTATAGGTTTGCAGCACCGACTGCACCGAGCGGGCAACATCGTAATGTTCCTGCCCGACGATGCGCGGGTCAAGCACGCGCGAGTTGGAGTCGAGCGGATCGACCGCCGGATAAATCCCCATCTCGGCGATTTTACGATTCAAAACGGTCGACGCATCCAAGTGCGCAAACGAAGTTGCGGGCGCCGGGTCGGTCAAGTCGTCCGCCGGAACGTAAATCGCCTGCACCGAGGTGATCGAACCCTTATTCGTCGAGGTAATGCGCTCTTGCAAACCGCCCATCTCGGTGGCCAGCGTCGGCTGATAGCCCACCGCCGACGGAATACGGCCCAAAAGCGCGGAGACTTCGGAACCCGCCTGCGTGAAACGGAAAATGTTGTCGACGAAGAACAGAACGTCCTTGCCTTCTTCGTCACGGAAATATTCGGCCATGGTCAGACCCGTCAGCGCGACGCGGGCGCGCGCGCCCGGCGGCTCGTTCATCTGGCCGTAAACCAGCGCCACCTTGGAACCGGCGCTGTCGCCCGGCTTCATGATGCCCGCTTCCATCATTTCATGATACAAATCGTTCCCTTCGCGGGTACGCTCGCCGACACCGGCGAAAACCGACACGCCCGAGTGGAATTTGGCGATGTTGTTGATCAGTTCCTGAATCAGAACTGTTTTACCGACACCCGCACCGCCGAACAAACAGATCTTGCCGCCCTTGAGATAAGGAGACAGCAAGTCAATGACATTGATCCCCGTCGTCAAAATGGCCGCATCCGTGGATTGTTCGGTGAAAACCGGCGCGTCGCGGTGGATCGGCAGCGACTTCTTGGCCTTGACGTCGCCCACGCCGTCGATCGGTTCGCCGATGACGTTGAAGATGCGGCCCAAAGTTTGCTCGCCGACGGGAATGGTAATTGGCGCGCCCGTATCATTGACCGGGGTGCCGCGCTCGAGACCGTCCGTCGTATCCATTGCGATGGCGCGAACTTCGTTGTCGCCCAGATGCTGAGCAACCTCGAGAACCAGCTTGCGATCGCCGATATCCAGCGTCAACGCGCTCTGGATCGCCGGAAGCGCTTCGCCCTCGAAATGCACGTCGACGACAGCACCCAAGACCTGCGAGACTTTCCCTTTGATTGCCGTGTTCGTATTGGCCATTGTCATTCTCCTTTATGCGCTGGCTTCGGCGCCAGCGACGATTTCCGAAACTTCCTTGGTGATATAAGCCTGACGCGCGCGGTTATACGACAGCGTCAGACGGCTGATCATATCGCCCGCGTTGCGCGTGGCATTGTCCATCGCGGTCATGCGCGCGGCCTGTTCGCCTGCGGCGACCTCGAGCAGCACGCTATAAATCTGGGCTGCAATTTGCTGCGGGATCAGGCGCTCGAGTAAAACGCGCGCATCCGGCTCGAAAGTATAAATCCCGCGCTGTTCGTTGGGGTTGATCGCGCCGTGGCTTTCGACGGCATTCATGACCTTGTTCGAAATCTCGAACGGCACAAGCTGTCGCACGGTCGGTGCCTGAGTGATGATGTTTTTGAAAGCGCTATAGACGATATAGGCCTTGTCGAACCTGCCGTCGGAAAACATATCGGTGATATGGGTCGTAATCTTCTCCGCCGTTTCATAGCGTATCGCCAAGGGCATGGATTCGATGATCAAAGACGGGTATTCGCGGCGCAGTAAATCGCGCGTCTTGCGCCCGACGGTGATGACCTCGACCTCGCGGTTTTCTACCAGATTGCGGCTGATCTGGCGGCGCACTTCACGCACAAGATTGCCATTGAAGCCGCCGCACAATCCGCGATCCGCCGCCACCGCCACGATCAGGACACGGCGGTCTCGCCCCGTTCCGTCCAGAAGCGGAATGCGGTCGTCGCGCTGCCCGATGGCCAAAATAAGACGGGCCAAAGCCTCGCTCATTTTCTTGGCATAAGGGCGACCGGCCTCGGCGCGGGATTGCGCCTGGCGCAGCTTCGACGCCGCGACCATTTTCATGGCCGACGTGATCTTGCGCGTGTTTTTCACGCTACTGATTCGAACGCGGAAGTCTTTTAAGCTCGGCACAATCGCCCCCCTAATTTTCCTGACGCAGGAATCGGATGGCCGCCTCACCGATAAATTCCGAAAGTCGGTTCTCGTGCTCGGGCGTCAACGCTTTTTCTTTTTCGATCTCGGCCAGA
Source organism: uncultured Alphaproteobacteria bacterium (assembly GCA_965651535.1). GTDB lineage: Bacteria > Pseudomonadota > Alphaproteobacteria > Micavibrionales > SZUA-601 > JAQGJA01. Next base: position 2,905 of record CBFGSX010000057.1, read on the forward strand.
AGCGCCGCCTGCTGCGCGTGCAGCTCGGACAGCAGCGTCTTTTCAAACTTGCTGATCTTCTCGGGCGGGATGTCGTCAAGTAAACCCTTGGTACCGGCGAAGATCACGATGGCTTGTTCGGCCACGCTCATCGGCGAGAATTGATCCTGTTTCAACAACTGGGTCAGACGACGGCCGCGCGCGATCAGCTTTTGCGTCGCAGCGTCCAGATCGGAAGCGAACTGGCTGAAGGCCTCCATCTCGCGGAACTGCGCCAGATCCAGCTTCATCGTGCCCGAGACCTTTTTCATGGCCTTGGTCTGCGCACTGGAGCCGACGCGCGACACGGAAAGACCGACTGAAATTGCGGGACGGATCCCCTTATAGAACAATTCCGTCTCCAGGAATATCTGGCCGTCGGTGATCGAAATCACGTTGGTCGGGATATAGGCGGACACGTCGCCGGCCTGCGTTTCAATGACCGGAAGCGCGGTCAAACTTCCGCCGCCCTTTTCCTTGGACATCTTGGCCGCGCGCTCGAGCAGGCGCGAGTGCAGATAGAACACGTCGCCCGGATAGGCTTCGCGGCCCGGCGGGCGGCGCAACAAAAGCGACATCTGGCGATAGGCCACGGCCTGTTTCGACAAATCGTCATAGATGATCAACGCGTGCATCCCGTTATCGCGGAAATACTCGCCCATCGCGCAACCGGAATACGGCGCCAGGAATTGCAGCGGCGCCGGATCCGAAGCCGTGGCGGCAACCACGATGGTGTAGTCCATCGCGCCGTTTTCCTCGAGCGTCTTGACGATCTGGGCCACCGTCGAGCGCTTTTGGCCGATGGCGACATAGATGCAATAGAGTTTCTGCGATTCATCGCCAGAAGCGTTGATTTTCTTCTGGTTGATGATTGTATCAATAGCGATGGTGGTTTTTCCGGTTTGGCGGTCGCCGATGATCAGCTCGCGCTGACCGCGTCCGATCGGCACCAACGCATCGAGCGCCTTGATGCCGGTCTGCATCGGCTCCTTGACCGACTGGCGGTCGATGACGCCCGGCGCCTTGCGCTCGACGGGATAGTTTTCCTCTGCGACGATCGGCCCCTTGCCGTCGATCGGATTGCCCAGCGCATCCACGACGCGACCCAACAGAGCTTTGCCGACGGGAACCGAAACAACCTCACCCGTGCGCTTGACCTTGTCACCCTCGGCGATACCGCTGTCACTTCCGAAAATTACGATACCGACATTATCCTGCTCGAGGTTAAGGGCCATCCCCTTCGTGCCATTGGTAAACTCAACCATCTCGCCCGACTGGACATGATCCAGACCGTAAGCGCGGGCGACGCCGTCGCCCACCGACATGACCGTTCCAACTTCAATCATCTCGGGGCGGGCGTCAAAGTTTACGATTTTGTCCGCAATCACCTCGGTGATCTCGGAAGCGCGCAGCGCTGTGACTTTGGCGTTTCGCATTTGCTGTTGCATACGGGCCAGCTTGGACTTGACGCTGTCATCAACCTGTAGAGAACCAATTTGCACGATCATACCTCCGAGGATCGACGGATCCACTTTGCTTTCCAATTTAATAGGGGCGCCACCGACAACCTTGACCAGTTTTTCGGTGACCTGTTTCGTTTCCGCATCGGAGAGATGCGTTGCCGTTGTCGCCTCGACGACGACGATACCGTTCATTTTTTGAACCAGCTCCTGATAGGCTTTGTTGATCTGCTCAATCAGCGTGATGCGATCCGCCTCATTGAGAATCTTGAGAAAGTTTTCGATGACGTGACCGACCTCGTTTTTCTCCGGCAGACCGACCAGCAAGGCTTCGCGTTCTTCATGCGTCCGCGCGCGTTCCGTTGTGAGGCGGAACAACTCGGGATCGTGAAGAAGCGCCAAGGTGCAGGCGTTCAGCTCTTTTTGAATTGCATCGACCGCGTCGAATTTCTTGGCGGCGTCGAGAAGCCCGGCAGCATAGCGGCGGGCAACGAGTTCGGGGGATGTGCTTTTTTTGGTCATATTTGATCGTATCTGACTATGAACGGTGTTACCTGTTTCACTAAAGTGGCGGCAGCATACGCAAATTGAAGGCTTTTGGCGAGTCCAAAACAATGTTGCGACCGCGCCGAGTTTAACACGGTTTCCTCACAGATTTAACCCCATCTCTCCGGCCAAGACATTGTATATAATCAATATATATCAATAGCTTATATCAATTAAAGCTATACGGGTCGATATCGACCTGCACGCGTACGCCCGGGGCATCCGGCACGGCCGCCAGCCAATCTGCTACAAATTTCTGGATCTGCACGTTGCGCGGCGCCTTGACTAACAGGCGGTAGCGGTAATTATTGCGCACCTTGAAGAGCGGCGCCTGAGCCGGGCCAAGCACATGAAAACCCTCGATATTCGGCGCGTGACGCGCCAGCGCATCGGCGTGGCGTTTGGCTTTGTCCTCATATTTCGAGCTAATGATGATCGCGGCCAAACGACCGGCGGGCGGCATATGCGCCGCCGCGCGCTCCTGCGCCTCGACCTCGAGAAACGCATCGCGGTCGTTCTTCAATAATGTCTGGATGACTCGGTGATCGGGCATGAAGCTCTGCACCAACACATGGCCGGGATGTTCGCCCCTGCCTGCGCGCCCCGCCACCTGATGTAAAACCTGAAATGTCCGTTCACCCGCGCGCAGATCGCCGCCGCCCAAACCCAGATCGGCATCGACCACGCCCACCAGAGTCAAAAGCGGGAAATGATGCCCTTTGGCCACAATCTGCGTGCCGATGAGAATATCGATCTCGCGCCGCTCGATCCGGTGCAACGTATCGGCCAGAACCGCGACGGATTTTTGCGTGTCGCTCGACAAGACGGCCACGCGCTTGTCGGGGAAGAATTTCTTCACCTCGTCCTCGATGCGCTCGACGCCCGGCCCGATCGGCACAAGAGAATCCTCGGCGCCGCAACTCGCGCAGTTTTTCGGCGGCGGCGCGTGCCAACCGCAATGATGGCACATCAATCCGCCATGATGGCGGTGCTGCACCAGCCACGCCGTGCAGCGCGGGCATTCCACGCGATGACCGCAGGCACGGCACAACGTCAGCGGCGCAAAACCGCGACGGTTCAGGTAAAGCATCACCTGTTCGCCTTTGGCCAATGTTTCTTTCATCGCTTCAATCAAAGGCGGTGACAAAAATTCCGTGCGGCGGATTTTCTGGGCGCGCATATCGACGATTTCAATCTCGGGCAGTTGCGCCTCGGCAAAGCGTCCCGGCAACTTGATCCAGCCGTATTTCCCTGTCTGTGCCTGATGATAGGTTTCAAGGCTGGGTGTCGCCGAGACGAGAATGACGGGCCTATTCTCAATCTGCGCGCGCTTGATCGACAAATCGCGCGCATTGTAAAAAATTCCCTCTTCCTGTTTATAGGAAGAGTCATGTTCCTCGTCGACGACAATCAGGCCCAGATCGGCATAAGGCAGGAACAAAGCCGAGCGCGCGCCCAAAATCACCTGCGCCTGACCGTGCACAATGGCTTTCAAATTGCGGCGGCGCTGCGCCGGCGTCAGATGCGAATGCCATGTCACAGGCGCAAGCCCGAAACGTCGCGCGAAACGATCGACAAATTGCGCCGTCAGCGCGATCTCGGGCATCAGCACCAGAACCTGTTTTCCCTGTTCCAGAACGCGCTTGATCGCCGCGAAATAAACCTCGGTCTTGCCCGAGCCCGTCACCCCGTCCAGCAGCGTGACGGAGAATTTCCGTTCATCAACCAGCGCCGCGAGTTTATCCGCCGCCTCCTGCTGGGCGGGGTTATAAGTCGGCAAAGCGATTTGTTTCGTATCGGTGATTTGTTCCGTCGGAGCTTCGGCGCTGACGCTGATGGCGTCCAGCACGCCGTCCTCGATCATTTTCTTGAGAACGGAATCGGATACACCCGTTGCGGTTTTGATTTCGGTACGCGTCATCGCCGCGCCGCTGCCCAGAAGATCGACGACTTTCTGCCGCGCTTCTGTTTTTTGCGGCGGCATACCCAAAGACGACAGACGCAATCTTGTAATCTCGGGCGTTTTGCGCGTCACATCCGCAATCGGCAGCGCCATGCGCAAAAATGCTCCCAAGGGCGAAACCGTGTATTGCGCCGACCATTCCAGAAAATGCCGCAGATTCTCCGACAAGGCCGGAAAATCCGGCAAAGGAGTCAGCTCCTTGATTTTTTCTGGCGCAAGATCGGGAACGCCGATATTTTCCCAGACCACGCCCAAAGTTGGCTCGGCATCGCCTTTTTTGCCAAAGGGAATCCGCACCACCTGCCCCGGCACGACGGCATCATTCGCCGCCACGCGATAGGTATAGCGCTTGGAGACGGGCCGCAGGGGCACGACGGCGGCATAAGCGGTTTCGGGGCTTTTCATCCCCCCATCATCGGGCTAGAATCGGCAAAAGGGAAGGTCTTGCCATGCAGTTTTTCATCGACACCGCCGATCTGAACGAAATTAAATCCCTGTATGCGGCGGGTTTCGTAGACGGGGTGACCACCAACCCGAGTTTGGTCGCGCAAAGCGGCAAGAACTTTCTCGATCTCGTCAAGGACATCGCGAAAATCATCCCCGGCCCGGTCAGCGCCGAGGTTGCCGCCACGGATTTCGACACCATGATGGCGGAGGCGAAGAAACTCGCCGCCATCGCCAAGAATATCGTCATCAAAGTCCCTTTAACCGAAGACGGTCTGAAAGCCTGCAAGGCGCTGACGGAAAAAAGCATCAAGACGAATGTCACGCTGTGTTTTACCGCTGTGCAAGCCTTGCTGGCGGCCAAGGCGGGGGCGACCTATGTCTCGCCCTTTATCGGACGGCTGGACGATACCGGCGAAAACGGCATCCAGCTGATCCGCGACATCATCGAAATTTACAAGAACTATCCGGTTTTTCGCACCAAGGTGCTGGCAGCCTCGATCCGCAGCGCGGATCATGTCAAAAACTCGGCGCTCGCAGGCGCTCACGTCGCCACCATCCCGCCGAAAATCCTGCGCGAGATGTTCAAACACCCGCTGACCGACAAGGGTGTGGCCACCTTTGTCACGGATTGGCAAAAAACCGGACAGAGTATATTATGAGCGTTATGACGAAGATGACCCCCGAAAGCGTGCTTGATTTCCTGCGGAGCAATCCCGACTTCCTGTCGCAACATCCTGAATTGCTGCCCGAACCGCCCCTGCAAACGGGCAATGTCGTGAATTTCCAGCAAGCCATGGTGACAAAGCTGCGCCAGGACAAGCAAAAATCCGACGACCGCACGCGCAGCATGGTGGACAATGCCCGCCAGAACATGACGCTGTTGTCGCGCATTCATGCCGCCGTCGTCCGCCTGTCCGAGGCGCGGCATTTCGAAGATCTGAACACGATCATCAACGACGAATTGCCGCTGATGCTTGAGGTCGATGTCGTCGCGCTGGTGATGGAAGGCGAACCGACCGACCAGACCGCCTGCGCCCGCTTTGTCGAGCCGGGCATGATCGACGCTTTCCTCGAAGGGCAGGACAGCCTGCTTCATACCAATATGAACGGCGATGAACGGCTTTACGGCCCGGCTTCCCGCCTTGTCAAATCCCAGGCCTTGCTGCGCCTGACCATGCCGCAGGAAAGCCCCGACGCGCTGCTGGTCTTCGGCAGCCGCGACCCGCTGATGTTCACCGACGGTCAGGGCACGGAACTGATCGCCTTTTTGGGCGACGTCGTCGAGCGGTTGATCCGCCGCTTTACCAGCTAGCATCCCATGCAGATTACGCCTGTCAAAACAGATATTGTAAATCCGGGCGATTCCCTTGAAGAACTGATTGAAAACGCCCTGTCTGGCCTACAGGAAAATACCGTTCTTTGCATCTCGTCGAAAATCGTCAGCTTGTGCGAGAATACCCTTGTCGAAAAATCGTCCTATCCGAACAAACGCGAGCTGATTATACGCGAGGCCCAAGCCTATCTGCCTGACGACGTTTCAAATCCGTATAATGTCCACCTGACAATCACAAAAAACCTTTTAATTCCTACCGCTGGCATTGACGAGTCGAACGCCAAAGACATTTACATCCTTTATCCACGCGACACGATGGCGTCGGCCTTCGGCCTATGGACACACCTCAGAAAAAAATACCGGATTCGAAATCTGGGCATCTTGATCACTGACAGCCGCTCGACACCGTTGCGCCGCGGTGTCACCGGAGTCGGTATCGGATGGTGCGGTTTTTCGCCGCTTTACGATTACGTTGGGAAAACGGATTGTTTCGGGCGTGAGCTGACCTTTACCAAGGTGAATATGCTTGACGCGCTGGCTGCTCCAGCCGTGCTGTTTATGGGTGAAGGCAACGAACAAACGCCTCTGGC
>CBFGSX010000058.1:0-9251 GCA_965651535.1 uncultured Alphaproteobacteria bacterium
GGCTCGTGCCGACGGTCAGATCGGGATGATGCAGGTAGTACGGCTTGATGTGGTTGGCGGTCATGGTTTCGAATAATTCCGCCAAAGCGTCGGCGTTGTCGTTCACGCCGCGCAGCATGACCGACTGGCCAAGCAGCACCACACCGCTTTGTGCCAGACGCGCCAGCGCCGCACCGCCTTCGACGGTAAACTCGCGCGCATGATTGGCATGAACCGCCATATAAACGGGCTTGATCCCGCGCAAGGCATCAACCGTTTCCGTCGTGATTTTTTTTGGCGCGACGACGGGAACGCGCGTATGCAGCCTTATCCAGCGTAAATGCGGAACGCCTTGCAGCCGCTGCATTAATTTCCCCAGCTTTTCTTCTGACAACATCAGCGGATCGCCGCCCGTCAGGATAACTTCGGAAATTTCGTCATGCGCTTCGATATAGTCCAAAGCCCGATCGACATCGGATTGTGTCACGCTGTCGCCACCGGGGCCGACCATTTCACGACGGAAGCAAAAACGGCAATAAACGGCGCAAACCATCGTCGGCTTGAGCAGAACGCGATTACGATGACGATGCACAAGGGCGCGCAAAGGGGAATTGGAATAATCCTCGATAGGATCGAATTTTTCCTGCGGCAGGATGTTCAACTCCGCATCCCGCGGCAGGAATTGCAGCGCAATCGGATCGTCGTCATGCACGATCAGCGCGGACATTTCATCCGTAATGCCGAAGGTGTAACGCTCGGCCAGTCGGGCGGAGTTGGATTTCATCAGGTGCCGGCCTGTTTCCAGCCGCCGTTTTCCTGCTGCTGCCAATAGGTCATGTTCAGGTCGTCACGCTTTTTATACTCGCGCCATAATTCGCGCGAACGTGCCAGTTCATCAACATTCTCGCTGCTGAACATAAAACAGATCAGCTTGAATTTTTCGGGAGGCGGCAAAGTAGCCCCTTCCAACGCCAACGCCATGCCGGCACCGTTGGGTGCGTCATCTGAAGTGCTGAGCCAGACAGGCTGCACCTGCGGGTGCGGATCGCCGTCCTGACCATGCGGGATAAAGCTGTCGGGGCGAAATCGCCACAACCAGTCGTCATAATGCTGTCGGCGGGCGCTATCCGGCAATTTGATAAGAATTTTATGCCCGTGTTCCAAGGCCTTTTGGACAAGCCCCGGCACAGCGCTTTCGGCCGTGTCGCGTCGCAAATGGTAAAAGCGGATTTCGGTCATACCCCTTTTTCTAGGCGGAAACGGTCTCGGAATAAAGCCCTCACCATATATATTTTATGTTAATGTAACTCTAGCCATCGACCGGCAAAAACGCTACAAAATACCCATGTCTCTCCTGCCCCGTTACCTTCTTAGATATACGGCTCTCACGACCATCGTTATCGCCGTGGCATTGACGATGATTATCTGGCTGACGCGCTCGTTGCGCCTGCTGGATTTCATCGTCAATGGCGGCGCGCCGATGAGCCTGTTCGGAAAAATGTTACTTCTAACGGTGCCGAAATCCTTTGTCTTTATCCTGCCGATCAGCATGGCGCTGGGGATTCTCTACAGCCTCAACCGCTTCAGTGCGGATTCCGAGCTGGTCGTGATGCAAAACACAGGTATCAGCCCGTTACGTCTCGGTGGCGGGATGATCCTCTTTGCTGTGCTGATCGCGCTGCTCGTTCTAGGTCTTTCGGGCTGGATGACACCGCTGGCCGGGCGCGAGATCGACCGCCTGCGCGATGTGGTGCGCACGGATTACAGCATCGGTTTGTTACGTCCGGGCATTTTCAACGCGCTGGGCAAAGATACGACGATTTACATCGCCGATCGAACGGATCTGCAAGACTTGCGCGGGATCTTTATCCACTTCAGCCCGCCGGACGAGCCGTCCTCGACGATTACCGCCAAAAGCGGGGGCTTGTTGATGCAGGACGGCAAGCCCCATGTCGTGATGTTTGACGGCACACGCCAGCAGTTCAATGCCAAGAACGGCAGCGTCGAGACGCTGCGTTTCGACCGTTACAGCGTCAACCTATCCATGTTTATGAGCGCGCCATCCGCCGGACGTTTTGACACGGACAATGAAACCTTGCCTGATATTTTGGCATTGCACCGCGACACACTGGAACCGCACCGCGCCAGACAAGTACAAGCAGCCCTGCATGATCGTCTGTCGCGCCCGATTCTGGCTTTGGCCATGGCCTTGTTGGCGATAGCGCCATATCTAGTCGGACGATTCAACCGCCGCGGCCATCCGTTGCGCGTATTGACGATTATTGTCGGTATTCTTTTTCTGCAAACATTCCACCTTCTGCTTGTGCCTCTGGCAGGTAAATCGGCAATCGCTGCACTTTTCCTTTAAGTTGTACCCGCCGGGCTGGCGGTATTTTTTCTCTATAGCTTGTGGCGCCCCGCAACAGGGCCGACAATTACGCCGTTGGCATGGTTAACAGGCGGCAAGGAGCGTCTGGTATGAACCAGTCTCTTTCCTTTATCCTGTTCCGTTATCTCGGCTGGCGATTTCTGACGAGCTTTTTGATGATATACGGCGCCCTGCTGGGCGTGATTTGTTTAATCAACGCCATCGAAATTACGCGCGGCCTGACCAAATACGCAAATTTCGACATCGGCCGCCTGTTCACGATGACGCTACTCAAGCTCCCCGAAGCCGGGTTTGACCTGATGCCCTTTGCCGTGCTGATCGCGGCTGTATTTACATTCTGGCAGCTGACGCGTACCTCCGAGCTGGTGGTGGTGCGGGCAACAGGCGTTTCGGCATGGCAGTTTCTGATGGCGCCGCTCGTCGTCGGTGTATTGCTGGCGGCGTTAAAAATGTTCGTTCTTAACCCGCTTGGCACCGCGATGATCGCCCGCTACGAACAGATGGACACGCAATACACCTCTCATGGTGACAGCACTATCAATATCTCGCGCAGCGGTTTCTGGCTGCGGCAAAAACTGGATGACGGTCGTGTAACAATCATCCACGCAGAATCCGTCAAAATCCCGCAATGGGAACTGCATCCGGTAACGGCTTTTTTCTTTGATTCGCAAAACACGCTGACGCATCGCATCGACGGCAAAGAGGCTCGACTTAACAAAGGAGAGTGGATTTTTCTCAATGCCTGGAACAATGTGCTCGATCCAAACGTATCAGAAAAGTTTCTACCGCGTTTTTATGATGAACTACGGTTGCCGACACCGATCACGACAAAGGATATCCAAAGCCGCTTTGCAAGCCCGCGTACCATCACCTTTTGGAATTTGCCGGATCATGCGCGCCTTATGGCCGAGACCGGATTTGAATCGAATCCGCTGTGGGCGCATTTCTACGGGATGCTGGCCCAGCCTGTATTGAATATGGCCCTCGTCATTCTTGCCGGGGCGCTAGCCCTGCGCGCACCGCGGCAACAGCGCGGCTGGTGGCTGGTGGCCGGAACGATCTGTGTTGGCTTTGTCGTGTTCTTCCTCGGGGATTTCCTTGAGGCTCTGGGCATTTCGGAACGCTTGCCGATCATGGTCGCAGCTTTTGCCCCGGCCACGATCAGTCTTTTAACGGGCTTGACGGCCTTGCTCTATCTGGAAGATGGTTAGATCATGAAACATATCCTTTACGCTCTCGTTTTTTGTGCGCTTACGCTGTCGGCCCATGCCGCAACACAGCTCAAGATCGTCGCAACGGTCAATAACGACATCATTACCTCGCGCGATCTTGAGGGTCGCGTCAATATGGCGTTACAGGGGGCCAACCTGCCCGACGATGCCGTGCTGCGCCGACAACTGGAAAAACAGGCACTCGAATCACTCATTGACGAACAAATCCGCCTGCAAGAGGCGGAACGAATCGGCGTCATGCCGACGAACGAAGAGATCGACGAGGCCTTTGCCAAGCTGGCCGCCCAAAACAACCTTCCTGCCGCGGAATTCCAAAAAGCTCTCGAGCGCTTGCCTGGCGTCTATCCCAGCCTCCGCCGCCAGATCAAAACCCAGCTTGCCTGGTCGAACATCGTACACCGGCGCGTCCGACCGCAAGTCACCATCACAGAAAGCGATATTACAAACCACCTGGAGGAACGACAAAAAAATCCGGTAAGCGTCGAATATCGGATTGCTGAAATCTTTCTAAAAAACACCGAGGCTAACCGTCGTATCGCCGATCAGATACAAATTGAAATCCGGGAAGGGAAAAAAAGATTTTCTGCCGTTGCGCGGCAATTTTCTCAAGGTCTCGAGGCCGGAAAGGGTGGCAGCCTTGGTTGGGTTCCCGAGAATCGCTTTGAGCCTGAATTCGATGCGACCATGCGTGCAACACCCGTCGGTCAAATTAGTGAAGTCGTGGAAACCCCGCGTGGGCTGCATATTCTTTTCGTTCGTGACAAACGCGATGTTATCCCCCCAAAAGAAGGGAGCCAGCGCCTAACGCTGAAACAGGCTGTTGTGCCGATCCCCTTGTCCGAGGAGGTGCCGCGCGAACTTGAAGCTCGCGCACAAGAGCAGGCAGCCTTCTTCCAGTCTCAGGCACGCGACTGTGCGGCAATGGACGAAGTCATCGGCAAGATCAACCATCCTCTGTCCCGCGATCTGGGGCAAGTGCGCCTGGCCGATCTTCCACCCGAAGTTTCCGGTATCGTAAAAGATTTACCTATCGGCAAGGCCTCGGACCCGATCCGTGCCAATGATGGCTTCGTCGTGATGATGGTCTGCGGCCGCGAGGAAAACACCGAAGATATGGTACGCGACGATATCGCCAACGCACTCGGTATTGAGCGCCTCAACCGTCTACAACAGCGTTATTATCGCGACCTGCGCGCGGCAGCCTATGTCGATATCCGTCAATAGCGCCGTCGAGGCTCTGCCTTCCCTGCGCCAGATTGTCGAGCAACACGGGTTGTGGGCAGATAAATCCTTTGGCCAGAATTACTTGTTCGATTTGAATCTGACGCGCAAAATCGCACGCATCCCGAAAAAAACCGACAATCTGACAATCTTTGAAATCGGCCCCGGCCCCGGCGGTTTGACACGCGCGCTTCTTCTTGAAACCGAAGCGCCGCGCATCATCGCAGTCGAAAAAGACCGCCGCTTCATCGACGCGTTGCAAAGCCTTGTCGCGGCAAGCGACAACCGCCTGTCGGTCATCGAAGGCGACGCGCTCAAGACCGACCTGACCGCGCTGACACCCGGGCCGCGCGCCGTCATGGCTAACCTGCCCTATAATATCGGAACGGAGCTTTTGGTTGGATGGCTGCAAAGGGCGTGGGAATTTTCGTTTTTGACGCTGATGTTCCAGCGTGAAGTTGCCGAACGCCTTGTAGCCAAGCCCGACACCAAGGCCTATGGCCGCCTGTCCGTCCTGGCGCAATCCGTGTGCGATGTAAAAATCGCGCTCAATGTGCCGCCTTCGGCTTTCACGCCTCAACCCAAAGTCTCCTCGTCTGTGGTGCATCTGGTTCCCAAAGAGAATGCGCACGACGTTCCGGTCACCGCTCTGGAAAAAATTACCGCCGCCGCTTTTGGTCAGCGTCGGAAAATGCTGCGGCAATCCTTGAAGCCTTTCGGCGATCTGCTGGAGCGCAACGGCCTTGATCCTCAGGCGCGCGCCGAAGACATTACTGTTTTGCAATATGTCTCCTTAGCACAAGAATTTAAGATATAATTTAAGATAAGTCTTTAAGAATTAAGGTCATGGTTTCTTCCCACCCCCTGATTACAACGATTGTCGCCAGCGTGGTCACGGCTTTTATCTTCGGATATATCGCCAAACGCCTAAAATTTCCGCCCATCATCGGGTATCTCGTTGCCGGGATTGTAATTGGCCCCTATACACCCGGTATTGTCGCCGATCAGGATCTGGCAACGCAGTTGGCCGAAATCGGCGTTATTCTGCTAATGTTCGGGGTCGGGCTTCATTTTTCGCTGAGCGACCTTCTCAGCATCCGGCGGGTTGCCCTGCCCGGCGCCATCTTCCAAATGACCGTCGCCACATTCATCGGCGGCCTCTATATGTTTTTTCGTGACGAGGGAATTGTCCAGTCTCTCGTCTTTGGATTCTCGCTGTCGGTTGCCAGTACGGTCGTGCTGCTGCGTATGCTCGAACAACGCCGCCAGCTTAATACCAAAGCTGGGCGAATAGCGGTCGGTTGGTTGGTGGTCGAAGATATCGCGATGGTGTTGGCCATTGTTCTTCTTCCTGTTCTTGCTACCACGATCATTAATGAAAATCATGTCTTTGATCTGAATGAAACATTGATAAAACTTATTACAACCCTGGCTAAGATTGGAATTTTTGCAATTCTTATGATTGTCTTCGGGAGGCGTTTTCTACCGGCTATTCTGACAAAAATAACAAAATTCAAAATGCAGGAAATGGTAACATTGGGGATGCTGGCTGTCGCCTTGGGATTCGCCTATCTTGCTTATAAGGTCTTTGATGCTTCATTTGCTCTTGGTGCGTTCCTGGCCGGAATGGTGTTGAACGAGAGCGAGCTTGGCCATAGCGTGACCGAACAAACGCGCCCCTTGCGTGATATTTTTGCCGTTCTTTTCTTTGTTTCCGTGGGGATGCTGTTTAATCCCGCTATCTTGTGGAAAGATCCCGTTTCCGTCCTGATCGTTATTTCCGTTATTATTGTCGGAAAATCCATGGCAGCGTTATTTATTACAACCCTCTTCAAACAATCTCTGTCTATTGGATCGACCATCGCCATCAGCCTGGCCCAAATCGGGGAGTTTTCGTTTATCTTTGCCGGGATGGCCCTAAGCATGGGGTTGATGGCACAAACGTCTTTCGACCTTATTCTGGCCGGTGCATTAATCTCCATCGCCTTGAATCCCTTTCTTTTTCAGGTCTCCGATAGACTGCTCGAGAAAAAGAAAAGCCGATCCGTCGGAATCTGATCCGCTGGACTATTTTACGGTCTGGAATTTTTTAAGATCGTCGCAGAACTTATCCACAAACCCTGGAAGCCCCTGCAAACGTCCCCGTTTCATGCGCTCCGCACCTAAAATGGTGCGCAGCTTATACATACTGTCGTCAAGGTGGCGGTTCAGGATCACATAGTCGTATTTTGGATATTCCTTCATCTGGCTATCCGCGTCGTTCATGCGGCGCTGGATTACCTCGTCGCTGTCTTGGCCGCGCATATGCAGGCGGTTTTTCATCTCAGCTGCGCTGGGAGGCAGGATAAACACCGATACAAGATCCTCGCGCGCAAACGCCACCAGTTGCTCGACGCCCGGCGTATCAATGTCGAACAGCACGTCGCGGCCCGCCTGAAGCGCTTCGACGACGGGCTTGCGCGGCGTGCCGTAGTAATTGCCGTGGCGCTTGGTGTGTTCAAGAAACTCCTTTTCCGCGACCATGCGCTGGAATTCCTCGACGCCGATAAAGAAATAATGCTTGCCGTTTTCTTCACCCGGGCGCGGCGCGCGCGTCGTAGCGGAAATGGAAATCTGCACATCCGGGTCGGTCTCGAGCAATTTGCGCGTCATCGTCGTCTTGCCCGCACCTGACGGCGAGGAAAGCGCCAGCATTAAACCGCGGCGCTGGAGGCCGTCAATATGCGGGAGGTCGGAATCGTCGAAATCTCCGACGTGAAATTCGCTTTTGCGCTTGGATGGCGACACGAGGCTGTTTCCATGCTAGTGATAATTGGCCTTATGTTACCAACAAAAAGGAAACCGTCAAATGGCCGATGTCATCGTCATTACCGGCGCCTCGGGCGGCTTGGGCCGCGCTTTGGCCCTTGAATACGCAAGGCCGGGCGCGGTTTTGGGTCTGACGGGGCGCGATGCCGCCCGGCTCGGGGAAACGGAAGCCGCCTGCCGGGCCAAAGGGGCCCATACCCATGCGACGGTTCTGGATGTGACGGATGAAGCAGGCATGGCGCAATGGCTGGACGGGCTGGATGACGCGCATCCGATTGATCTTGTGATCGCCAATGCAGGAATTTCCGCCGGCCCCGGCTTTGGCCATGGCGAGCCTTTGGAACAGGTCAAACGCATCTTCGACGTCAATCTCTATGGTGTTTTGAATACCATCCATCCCGTGCTGGAACGTATGCAATCGCGTCGCAAAGGGCAGGTTTGCCTTGTCAGTTCCATTGCGGGGTTTCGCGCCATGCCGAATGCTCCCGCCTATTGCGCGTCGAAAGCCGCGGTGCGTTTCTATGCCCAAGGGCTGCGCGGGCTGTATGCGCCGCAAGGGATCAAAATCAACGCCGCCTGTCCCGGCTTTATCCGCACGAATATGACGGCGGTGAATCGTTTCCCCATGCCGTTCATTCTGGAGCCCGAGGCGGCGGCGGCGCGGATTCGTCGCGGCCTTGAACGCAACAAGCCTGTGATTGCCTTTCCATGGCCGATGGCTATTGCGGTCAAAGCCATGAATTTATTACCGGAATTTATGATGAACGCTCTGTCCTCCCGCCTTCCCGCCAAGCCGCCCCAATAATTGACATATTGATAAAAGGCGATTCTGTTGCTATCCTCCCCTTATGAAAAAGAATATTCCTGACATTCTGCCCAATACAGCCCGATTGTTCCGTGACAATCTGGAGCTTTATCCTTTCAGGCTTTCGACGCCACAAGAAGTCAAAATATCCCGTCGACTTGAAAAAATATACAGCACCATCCACGCGCATCATCGAGTTCTGTTTTTTCCTTCCATGCACAAGAAAATAAAGGACAAAGAGAGTTCCCTTTCAAAAAAATACGACAAGAGCCTAAGAGACTTCAAAGAGTTGGCGCAGGAATGCAGCGGTAACATTAAAACAACAGCGTTATGCATGGGTTATTTTTGTGAAATCTCCCTAACGCACGATGTGGTAGTGCAGCCGAATGTACGGACAAACAGGAAAAATAAGTTCAACACCTATTTCAACAAGGTTGAAAAGGAACTGTTTGAAACTGTGGATTCATGCAATCCTTCCAGACATGAGAGAGAATTGTGGAATGCCAAAAATTTTGCGATGATGGCTTATGCAAGCGCCAAACATCAAAGAGAAAACTCTTTTGCGGCCTCTGAAATAGATGCTCTTGTAAAAGAAGCCCGTTTGACCGACAGAGAGAAAGGCCCTAGGCAGCCATCTTGATCGGGCCTTCGGCGCGGCCATGGATGAATTGATCCACATAGGCGTTGTCCGATTTGTCGAGCCAGTCGATCGGCCCCTGCCAGATAATGCGTCCCTCGTAAATCATCGCCACGCGGTCGGCAATGCGACGCACCGAGGCCATATCATGCGTAATAGTCAGCGCAGTTGCACCCAATT
>CBFGSX010000059.1:0-9228 GCA_965651535.1 uncultured Alphaproteobacteria bacterium
AAGCTGGACGGCTCCGCGCCGGTGTTTTTATACGGTTACGGCTCGTATGGCGCAGTCATGCCGTCGGGATTTGGCTGGTTCAAAAAACGATACCCCTTGCTCAAGCGCGGCTTCGTCACGGCGGTGGCGCATATTCGCGGCGGCGCGGCGTGCGGCTTCGGCTGGTACGAAGACGGCAAGATGATGAAAAAGAAAAACAGCTTTCTTGATTTTATCGCCTGCGCCGAATTTCTGGCGGACAGGAATTATACATCGCGCGGCAAGATCGCCATCGAAGGCGCAAGCGCGGGCGGAATGCTGATGGGCGCGGCAGTCAATATGGCCCCGCCCGATCTGTTCGGCGCGGTGGTGGCAGGCGTGCCTTTTATCGACGTCATGCACACCATGACCGACGCGTCTTTACCCCTTACCCCGCCCGAATGGGAGGAATGGGGCAACCCGATCGAGGACAAGGCGGCATTCGAGTATATGCTGTCCTATTCGCCGTATGACAATATCACGGCGCGCGCCTATCCGCCGATGCTGATCACGGGCGGCCTGACCGATCCGCGCGTGACCTATTGGGAACCTGCGAAATACGTCGCCAAATTGCGCGCGCTGAAAACGGACGATCATCCGCTCTATCTGCACATCGAAATGGAAAGCGGGCATTTCGGCGATCCGGGGCGTTTCGGCCGCCTGCCGGAACTGGCACGGGATTTGTGTTTTATTATCCGGACGGTCGGGAATTTTTGCGCAGGCGATCTGTCGGATGAGGAATGGCAGAACCCAGAGAATAAAGGCTGCTGCGGGTAAAACCGCTTTGTCATCCTCGCGCAAGCGGGGATCCAGATTGAATCCGGCTGGATTCCCGCTTGCGCGGGAATGACGACCTGAAGAGTTGTCGGGGGTTCAATCCCGGCGGAGGACCATTAAAAAAGCCCCGCGAGGGGGCTTTTTTAATGGTGCCGCAGAAGGGAATTGAACCCCCGACCCCATCATTACGAATGACGTGCTCTACCCCTGAGCTACTGCGGCACTTTGGGGAAAATCGAGGCCACGTTTTACGAGAAAATGCTGGCTTTGTCCAGCATTCCGTCTAATTTACGGGCATGAACGACGATGCACCCGAAAATATGGCGGAATCCGAAACCCTGCCACCCGTTAACGAACCGCTTTTCAACGTCCCGCCCCTGACCATGGGGCTTGTCGTCTTATTGCTGACCATTCACCTGATTCGCCTTGTCCGCCCCGAATGGGATGCGGCGCTGTTGGAAAACTTCGTTTTCGCGCCCACGCTGTTGACCGAATTCCCGCTGCAACAACCCTACCGCCTTTTGACCTATGCCTTGCTGCATATCGGCTGGCTGCATCTGACGATGAATATCGGCGGGCTTTTGGCCTTTGGCAGCGGCGTTGAGAAAATCATGGGCCGTGCGGCGTGGATCATCATCATGATCGGCGGCTGTCTAGTCGGCGTGCTAGTGCATTGGGCGATTTTTCCGCACAGCATGACCCCGATGGCCGGAGCCTCTGCCGGATTAAGCGCCTTGTTCGGAGCGTTGCTTCCCTTTTTGGCGCGGGATAAGAAAACGCTCTGGAAACTGACGGTTTTATTTATCCTGATCAATCTTGCTCTGGGCCTTGTCGGCATGGCCGACCAGCCCGACGCCGAAATTGCATGGCAGGCGCATTTAGGCGGGTTCATCTTTGGCCTTGCGGCGGGGATCGCGCTCATAAAAAAACGGACCGGAATTTTAGGTTCCGACCCGCCTTAAAAGGCCCATCCTTTGCGCCCCACGATTCCCAGTATGGCGGTCGAGAAATAATGAGTCAAGAAAAACGCAAGAAAAAACCCTCCGGTTAACCCGGAGGGTCATATTGTTTCAATTTAATCAGGCGCTGGCGAGGTTTTTGATATTCTCGATCAGGCCCGGTTTCTTGTTGTCGATGGCGATCTGGCGCGGTTTTTTGTGCTCGGGCACTTCGCGCAGCAGATCGATATGCAACAAGCCGTTCACCAGATTGGCGCCCGTCACGTTGACATGATCCGACAAAGTAAAGCGGCGCTCAAACGCCCGGGCGGCGATCCCGCGATGCAGGAAGGCGCGCTCGGCATCCTGGGCATCCGCTTTCGACGCGCCCTTGACCGTCAGGCTGTTGTCCTCTTGGGTCAGGGTGATGTCGTCGGTGTCGAAACCGGCGACGGCCATCGTGATGCGATAGCTGTCGTCCGAGAGCTTCTCGATGTTATAGGGCGGGTAACCGCTCTCGTTGCTGGCCTCGAACGCCATGTCCATTAATTGGGACAGGTGGTCAAAGCCGACCGTCGAACGGAAAAGCGGGGTTAAGTCAAAGCGAGTCATGATTGTCCTCCATGGAGCAACAATGTTGATATAGGGGGGCCGACAGGTCGATCGGTGCCGTTTTCAGCGACGCGCACAGGTCTGATCCGCAGCCCCCGGCCAATTCCCGGAAACCCTTCAAAGGCATTCCCGATGATTTTATTTTAGGATGAAATGGTTAAAAAATCAAGGGCCGGAGGGAGAAGCTCGCACGGGGCTTGGCGTTCCCGGCGTTGCAGAAAGATTCTTTTGGGCGGCCTTGATGATATCCATGCGAATGTTCTCCCTCACCTCAAAGCCTTTCTCCAGTTTCATGACAACTGCACCACTCGCCTCAACCGACATATACGCGTTCGGATTATCACCCTTATAGTTCTCGGCAGCGTAAACCATTTCTTCTTCCATGGATTCAGGCGTTGTGGTTCGAAGCATCTCGGCAAACCGGGAATCTTTTCCGATTATTTCACGATCGGTATCCGACTCAAAAAAGGCCTCGCGAGTATTCATGTCCACAATGACCCGTCTTTCGCCGCTGCGGCTACGGGGTCTTGTCAGGATCGTGCCATCCTCTTCGAGATAGTTTTCAAGACTGACAAGCCGATACCCTTCGACACGCTGATCGTCATCGATGGTCAGGGTCGTGTCGTTTTTCACCTCTTTGTCCTGCGCATAAGCGTTGTTGCTGACTATGCCGACCAAATTGGCGGCAAAAAGACCTGCAACAAGCGTGGCGGTTTTCAGATTCATCCCCATGGCGGACCCCCCCTTTTGACGGGTTTCAGACGCTGCTATTATATCATGTTATGTTAAAAAATGGGAAAGAAGGACTTTTTCAGCCTGACAGCACTTTCTGACATAAAATGTTGTTTCCCGCTACTTTTTTACTCGCTCCAGGCGGAGCAGAACGGACGGCGCGACGCGATAAAACGGGGATCGGTGGATTGCGTGTCGCGCATGCAATAGCTGACCTTGCCGGTCGCCTGATCGATGCGCCAGACCATGAGCTTGTCGCCCGAAGCGATCATATACGGCCCGCGCGTTTCGGCGGGCGGGGTCTGGCTTTGCGCGGTGTTCATAAACGCCGCAAAAGAAAACGCCAGCCCCGTGGCGACGATCGTCATCAACAGGAGCTGGCGGAATTTATTCATCACAGAACCTTATTTCTTGTCGGTAGAACCAAGACCTTTGTAGCGGTTGTTGAACTTCGCCACGCGGCCCGTATCGGAAAGCTTGGCCGAACCGCCCGTCCAGGCCGGATGGGTCAGCGGGTCGATGTCGAGCTGCATACGATCCGACTTGCTATAGGTCGAACGCGTCGTAAAGGTCGAGCCGTCCGTGCGGACGACCGTCAACTCTTTGTATTCGGGGTGAATGCCCTGTTTCATGGGAATCTCCGTATTCCTTAAATGCGAGTCAGGCTTATACGCGCCGTTCCCCGAGAATGCAAGGGAAAACGCCAAAAAAACCCCCTCTCCCTGAACGCTTCTGCGTTCAGACCTCTCCCGCAAGGGGAGAGGTTTTCAACGGAATTGCCCTTTTTAACCCCTTCGAAGCCCTTTATAACAAGGGCCATGTTCCGCGAGTCCCCACCCGTTAACCTTTCTCCCGTGGCCGCCATGCGCCAGAATACGCCCAAAGCCGCCGATTGGGGGGCTTTGCGTCTTTTATGGCCGCGCACAAGGCCTTACATCGGGATTCTGAGCATCGGGCTGGCGGCCATTTTGGCGGCGGGTGCCGTCGTGCTGGCCCTCGGGCAGGTTTTCCGCCATCTGGTCGATTCCGGCCTTCAGGCCGGAGATGCTGCCGCCTTGCACGGAGCTTTGTTCCAGATGCTGGCTCTTGTCTTTGTGTTGGCGGGGGCCAGCTATATGCGCCTCGTCCTGTTGACCGGCACAGCCGAACGCATCGTCGCCGATCTGCGCCGTGCGGTGTTCAACCATCTTCTTCGGCTTGATCTGCCGTGGTTTGAAAGCCAGAAAACAGGCGATCTGGTCAGCCGCCTGTCCGGCGATATCGCCGTCATCCAGATTCTGGTCGGCACTTCGCTGCCCATCGCGCTGCGCAATGCGCTTTTGGTGACGGGCGGACTGGCCATGATGGCCCTGAGCAGTTTGACGCTGTCGCTTTTCGTTTTGGGCATTATCCCTGTGCTGTTGGCGGTGTTGCTGGTTCTGGGGCCGGGCCTCAAAACGCTGGGCCGCACCGTTCAGGAACAAAACGGCGCGATCGCCGCGCTGATGGCGGAATCGCTGGGTGCGATCCGCGACATTCAGGCTTTCGTGCGCGAAAGTTTGTGGCAAACGAAATTCGCTGCCGCAAACGATGCCGCCATCCACGTCACCGCCGCCTATGTCCGCCGTCGCGCCATGATGTCGTCGGCGATGATTACGGTCGTGTTCTGCGCCATTTGCGGATTGATCTGGTTCGGCGGCACGCAAGTCATCGACGGAAAAATATCCGCAGGCGAATTATCGGCCTTTGTTTTCTATGCGTTGCTGGTGGCCGGGTCGGTCGGCGCGCTCAGCGAAATCGCAGGCGATCTGCAACGCGCCAGCGGCGCGCTCAGCCGCATTCAGGATTTATTGAATGCCGCGCCGCAGATCCGCAACGCCGACGGCGCGCAGCCTGTTGCGTCCGACGGCCTGAGCGCCGTCGCGCTGGAAAACGTCACCTTCCATTACCCTTCGCGGCCCGAAACGCCCGCGCTGAAAAACATTTCGCTCACCATCGCACCGGGGGAAACGCTGGCCGTGGTCGGCCCCTCCGGCAGCGGCAAGACGACTTTATTCCATCTTTTGCTGCGCTTTTACGACCCGCAGCAGGGCCGCGTCACGCTGGACGGCGCAGATAGTCGCGGGCTTGATCTGGCCGCCTGGCGCCGCCTGTTTGCGCTGGTGCCGCAAGACCCCGTGCTGTTTTCCGACAGCGTCGCGGCGAATATTGCTTTCGGCGACCCCGAAATTGCGCAAGCCGACATTCAAAACGCCGCCCAACAGGCCGGGGCGCAAAACTTCATCCAGAACCTGCCGCAGAAATACGATACGGTTTTGGGCGAACGCGGCATGAGACTCTCCGGCGGACAGGCGCAGCGTCTGGCTCTGGCACGCGCCTTGTTGCACAAATCAAAGATTCTTTTGCTGGACGAAGCAACCGCTCATCTGGATTCCGAAACCGAAAGCGCCATTCAAAACGCCCTGCGTCATGCGCGCCGCAACCAGACGACCCTGATCATCGCGCACCGCCTGTCGACCGTGCAGCACGCCGACCGCATCGTTCTGTTGGAGAACGGTCAAATCTCGGCCATCGGCGCGCATAGCGAATTGCTGGAGAAATCGGATCTCTATCGCCGCCTCACCAAAACGCAGCTTCAGGCCGCGTAAAAACTCCCTCTCCCTGGGGGAGAGGTTACTTTTGTAAAAATCTTCTCTACACAAGAAAACTAGCGGATGAAAATCACATCCACGCGATCGGCGGGGATTGCGCCGCGATTGACGGCGTCACCCATGGCGGCGGAACCGACGCCCAAGGCCCGCACATCCAGACGCGAGGCCGGCACGCCCTTTTCCGACAGATAGGAACGCACGGCCAGCGCACGCGACAGACTGAGGCGGCGCGCCGACGAGGCCGTGTCCGGCGTGCCGTCGGCATAGGCGCGCAGTTGCAGGCGGGTTTTTTCTTCGGCTTTTACCTTGGCGGCAATCTTGTCGAGCACGGCCTTTTCCGACGGATCAAGATCGGCGGAATTCGCGCCGAAATTCAGGCGATAGGCCTCGAAATCATCGACCAGCGTTGCGCCGGTCGGATTCTTTCCCGTCTCGTCCAGAGCCGCGGGTTTCAACATCGCCGTGTCGAATTCTTCGGGAGCCGCAACGGACGGAGATTTTTCAACCGGGATAATCTCCTTGACCATCGCGGGCGGCGCGAGGGGCATCGGGGCAGGTTCCGCAAGATTCTCCGCAGGCTTCGGCAAAACGGGGGCTTCGTCGAAAATCACAACCTCACGCGGCTTTTCTGTTGCAACCGGCGGGGAAGCGGCTTTCTCGCGCGCAGCGGCAAGCAATTCGCGCGCCGGGTTTGCTTCTGGGCTTTTCTGGGGCGGTGGCGCAACGGGCGCGGGCGCTACAGGGACAGGCGCGCTCAACGCCATTTCACGTGCACTGAAGGATGGCGCTGTCAATGCGGGTGGCGGGGGCATTTTCGCCAAGGGCGGTGGCGAGTCCATCACGGCTTCACGTACGGGCGGAATCTCGGGAATCGCTTCTTCTGCAGGAAGCGGCGCAGCCAGTTGCACCGGTGCGCGGGTTGCCCTTTCCGTCATGGCGGCTGGCGGCACGAGCGGCGGCAAAGGCGCATTCAGAACGGGGGCGATGGCCATCGGCGCGGGCGGCACGATCGGCGCGATAGGGGCCGGACGGCCCGTCGCCCCGATCACATCCATATTCACGACCACATCGGGGTTGTTATAATTCTTCGCGGGCACATAGTTTTGCGCGGCGGCCAGACCCGAAAACAGTGTCGTGGACAAAAGAACGGCAAAAAACGGCTGGAAACGCATCGGGGCAACCCTTGGGTTCTTAAAGGATGGTTCAGTCTAAAGGCCCGCCGAAACGCTGTCCAGACCAAGAAAGCCCTATTTCAGCCCCGCCAAATCGCCCAAGGCGCGGTGCAGATCGGGATTGCCGAGCAGGAACCCCGGAGAATCCGCCGTCGCTGCCTTGCGCGCGAGGTCGGTGACGACGCCTTTGGCCTCGCGCACCAGCAAAATGCCCGCGGCCACATCCCACGGACGCGACTCCCAGTTCATCAGCGCGTCGATCCGGCCCGCCGCCACATAAGCCATGTCCAACGCCATCGCGCCATAGAAACGGACATTTGCGCCCGTCGCCGAAAGCTTGCCCCACAGCGCGCCCTGTTGCTCGAGCGCCGCGGCATCGCGGGCGCGGTAACCGATATCCAGACCAATCAGAGACTGGCCGATATCCTTGCGGCCCGAGACGCGCAGACGCGTGCGGTCCATGAACGCGCCCTGGCCTTTTTCGGCGCGGAAAGTTTCCTGACGGATCGGGTCATAGGTCACGGCGGCAATCACTTCGCCGCTCTTCTCGAGCGCGGCGGTCACGCACCAATGCGGCACGCCATGCAGGAAATTCGCCGTGCCGTCGAGCGGATCGATGATCCAGCGATAAGACGGGTCGGCGCCTTTTATATCCGTCCCCTCCTCGCCCAAGAATCCCCAATCGGGACGGTCTTTTTGCAAGCTTTCGACGATGATCTCCTCCGAGCGCTTGTCGGCCTTGGAGACGAAATCGCCCGGGCCTTTGACCGTGATCTGGAGCTTCTCGACCTCGTTGAAATCGCGCACCAGAGAACGTCCCGCTTTTTCAAGCGCACGGATCATCACGTTGAGGTTCGGGGAAAAGGTGGACATTACTTGGCTCGCTCGTGATACGTGCCGTCCTCGAGTTTGACGACGACACGCGTGCCGCTTTCGATATGCGGCGGCACCATGATGCGCGCGCCATTGTCCAAAACGGCGGGTTTGTAGGACGACGAGGCTGTCTGACCCTTCACCACCGGATCGGCCTCGACGATGGTATAGGTGCCGAGTTGCGGCAAAGTGACGGAAAGCGGCTCGGCCTCAAAGCATTCAATCTCGACTTCCATGCCCTCGAGCAGGAATTGCTTCTGATCACCCAAGATATCAGCGCGCACGATGCGGTCCTCAAAGCTGGTTTTGTCCATAAAGTGATATTCGTCGCCGTCGGCATAGGTGAAGGTGCATTCATATTGATCCAGACGCACGCGCTCGACCATTTCCTGCGTGCGGAAGCGGACATTGGTTTTGTTACCGGCGCGGATGTCGCGCATTTCGACCTGCACCACCGAGGCGCCCTTGCCGGGCTGGTAGATTTCGGATTTGAGGACGATCCACAATTTTCCCTCGTGATCGAGGATATTGCCTTTGCGGACGGTAATGGCCTGGACTTGCATTATATTGACTCCTGCGGAATGCGGCATACCCTAGGCGGCAAATGGTTAAAATGCAAGCCCGCCCCGATTGGAATCCGCTCCTTTTCGAGCGCAAATACCCGTTTCTCAAAAAACGCCAGACCGTGATCCGCGCCATTCGCAGCTATTTCGACGCCCAAGGATTTGACGAGGTCGAGACCCCTATTCTGCAAACGGCTCCGGGATGCGAAGTGCATCTGCATGCCTTCAAGACCGAGCTGCTCAGCCCCGACCATCAGGGCAAATCGGAAAAATGGCTGCACACCAGCCCCGAATTTGCGATGAAAAAGCTGATCGTCGCGGGCGTCGAAAAGCAATATCAAATTTGCCATGTCTTCCGCAACGCCGAAGGCTCCAGCCGCCACAGCCCGGAATTTACCATGATCGAATGGTATCGCGTGCAATGCGATTACCGCCAGATCATGGAGGATTGCATTGGCTTGCTGCGCCGCGTCGCCAGCGATGTCGGCGTGACCGAATACGTGTATCGTGGGTTGCGTTGCAATCCGTTCGAGGATTTCGAATATCTGACTCTTGATGAGGCGTTCCGCAAATATTGCGACATTCCGTTGGGCGATTTGCTCGGCGACCGCGATGGCCTCGCGGCGGCGGCAAAAAAAGCCGGGGCGCGCGTGCTGGACACGGATGACTGGGATGCCGTGTATTTTTCGGTCTTGGGCGATTTGATCGAGCCGAAATTGGGCGTGGGCCGCCCGACCTTTTTATACGAATACCCCGCGCATATGGCGGTGCTGTCGCGCAAGAAGCCAGGCGATCCGCGCTGGTCCGAGCGGTTCGAGCTGTATGTGAACGGCCTTGAGCTGGCCAATGCGTTTTCGGAATTGACCGATCCGGTCGAGCAGCGCGCGCGCTTTATCGCCGATATGGCCGAGAA
>CBFGSX010000060.1:0-8986 GCA_965651535.1 uncultured Alphaproteobacteria bacterium
CAGCCGCTGCGCCGCTTCCCCGAGCTGGATGCCGCGATCCTGTTTTCCGATATTCTGGTGATTCCGCATGCGCTGGGCCAGAAAGTCGATTTCATCAAGGGCGAGGGGCCGTCTCTCGGGCCGTTGGGCGATTTGGATTACGCTCCCGAGAAATTGGAGCCCGTGATACAAGCGCTGAAGCTTGTCAAAAACCGGCTGCCGGACGGCAAGGTTGTGATCGGGTTTGCGGGCGCGCCGTTTACGGTGGCCTGTTATATGGTGTCGGGAAAGAATGACGGTTTCGGCGAGACCTTGCGCATGGCGCGGGATGAGCCGGAAAAATTTCAAGAAATTATCGACGCGGTCACCGCGGCCACGACGGAATATCTGTTGCGCCAGATTGCCGCCGGAGCCGATGCGATCCAGATTTTCGAAAGCTGGGCGGGGCTCCTCGCCGATGAGGCGGCGGAATGCGATCGCTGGATTATTGAGCCGACGCGGAAAATTGTGGCGGCGTTAAAAGCCGAATATCCCGATACGCCCGTGATCGGTTTTCCGCGTCAGGCGGGGGCGCTGATCCCGCTTTACGCCGATGAGGCGGGGGTAGATGCGGTCGGTCTCGACCCAAGCGTCGATCTGGCCTGGGCCAACGACAATCTGCCTGCGGGATTTCCCGTGCAGGGCAATCTATCACCTGGATTATTGGTCAAGGGCGGCGCGGAAATGCGCGAGGCGGCCAAAAAAATCCTGCGCGCCCTTGAAAACCGCCCGCATATTTTCAATTTAGGCCACGGCGTCGTGCCGGAAACCCCGCCCGAACACGTGGCGGAATTGCTCAATTGTGTGAAAGAATAAAATGAAAAAAACTGCTGTGGTGCTTTTCAATCTGGGCGGGCCGGACAAGGCGGAGAGTATTTATCCGTTTCTGGTCAATTTTTTCATGGATCCGAATATCATTCCGCTGCCTAAGCCCGCACGGTTTTTCCTGAGCCGCGGGATTGCGCTCTATCGTTCGCGCGGGCCTGCCAAAACGGCCTATGGTTTGATGGGCGGCAAGTCGCCTTTGCTGGAAAACACGATCGCGCAACAAAAGGCGCTTGAATCGGCCCTTGGTGAAGACTTTAAAGCTTTTGTTTGTATGCGCTATTGGCACCCGATGGCGCCGGAAGTGGTAGAACAGGTCAAGCAATACGCGCCGGACGAACTGGTTCTGGTGTCGCTTTACCCGCAAATGTCCTCCACGACTTTTTGGTCGTCTTTGCAGACATGGAACGCCGCGGCGAAGAAAGCCGGATTGAATACCGAGCCGACGGTGCTGTGCTGTTACCCGCGCGAGAAAGGTTTTATTTCCGCAAGCGCGGAATTAATCCGCGTGGAAATTGAAAAATGCGAAGCGGCGACGGGCCGCAAACCGCGCGTTTTATTTTCCGCGCATTCCATCCCGACGGAATTGGTTACCAAGGGCGACCCCTATGATGCGCAATGCGCGATGACCGTCGAAGCGATTTTGAAACAGCTGGACATTCCCGGCCTCGACGCGGTCAAATCCTATCAATCCAAGGTTGGCCCGAAAGAATGGCTGGGGCCGCAAACCTCGGATGAGATTATCCGCGCCGGAAAAGACGGCGTGCCGCTGATTATCTATCCGCACGCTTTTGTGTCGGAACACGTCGAGACGATCGTCGAGCTGGGCATCGAATACCGCCACGTCGCCGAAGAACATGGCGTGCCGTATTACGGCGTGGTGCCGACGGTGGGGACACACCCGAAATTTATCGAAGGACTGGCAAACCAAATTCGTTCACGCTTGGGCAAGCCCGGAATTTTCTCGGACGCCCCCGATGGCGCGTCCATCTGCCCGCCCGAAGCGAAATGGTGCTGCCAGCGCCGCGCAAAGGCGGATAAGATGTGTTGTAAAGCAACCCACTCCCCCGCGGAAGCGGGGGTCTCAGCCGCATGAAACCGTATTTTGTCTATATTCTGACGAACAAAACAAACACGACGCTCTATATTGGCATGACCGAAGACTTGGCCAACCGAATTGAGCAACATCGCTCAGGCGCCGTAGAGGGCTTCACTAAAAAATATAGATTGAAAAAGCTTGTTTATGCGGAGGTTCTTTCTGATCTGGACTCGGCCCGTCGGCGCGAAAGACAGTTGAAAAAATGGAACAGACAGTGGAAAATCGACCTGATTGAAGAAACCAACCCGGGCTTTTACGATCTTGGTGACTGTCCCGATTTTTCCATTGCTGGGGTCCCCGCTTCCGCGGGGAAATTATAAACCATGTATCTTACCCTCAAAGCGTTTCACCTGATTGCCATGGTCGCGTGGATGGCGGGGCTGTTTTATCTGCCGCGCCTGTATGTGTATCACACCAAAGCCAAACCCGGCTCGGAAATGGACGAGACGTTTAAGACCATGGAGCGCAAGCTGCTGCGCATCATTATGAATCCGGCGATGGTGTTGACCTTTGTTTTCGGTATTGCCTTGCTGACGCAAAATCCCGAGCTGATGAAACAGGGTTGGATGCACGCCAAATTGGCGATGGTTTTTCTTTTGGCCGGGTATCACGGGTTTCTGGCGGTTTGCCGCAAAAAATTCGAGCGCGGCGAAAATACACG
This sequence comes from uncultured Alphaproteobacteria bacterium, assembly GCA_965651535.1. Lineage (GTDB taxonomy): Bacteria > Pseudomonadota > Alphaproteobacteria > Micavibrionales > SZUA-601 > JAQGJA01. Next base: position 2,604 of record CBFGSX010000060.1, read on the forward strand.
CAGCGAAAAGTTCTATCGTATCGTCAACGAAGTGCCGACGGTTTTTCTGTTTGCAATCGTATTGTTGGCGGTGTTGCGACCCTTTTAGGCAAGAAGCGCCATATCAATTTGCGACAAGGATACCACCCGGGGTTTTCGGGGGTGGTCCGGCGTATAGTGCCCATCCCTGTTTTGCCTCATCAACACATCTCCCGGGAAGAAGCGTGTATAAACCCCCTGTTTCGTCATAAACAAAACCGATTCCTGAAACTGGCTCTTATGGCCGAGATAAGCTTTGAAATCCGATTGTTGACAGACGCTTTGTATTGGAAATTCGCCCCCGAGAAACAGGCGTCCGGTATTTAGATGGACGGAAGAAAGATTGGCGTTGAGGCGAAAAAGACGCAACGCATAGATTTCATCCATGCGGGATTTTTCCTTGAAAGGGGACACGCAGCGCGCAATAAGCCCGTCGAGATCGCCTTGCTGCAACAGGTTTTCCGCTTCAACCGGGCAGGCAATAGGATGGAGATCGGTCAGATGTTCCCAATCCTTGCCGTTATGTTGGTGGCGCAAAGTTGCCAGATAATAGGGACGATCCTGTTCCATAGAGAGAAAATACATATTAACATATTTGTTTTCAAGAGAATAAAATCTTTGACTTGCCCCCCGGTTTCGTGGTAAAAAAGGCTCAAGAGACGGTTTTTGACGTCTTGAATTCCTTTTAATTTTCTCATGTTAAGCTGAAATCTGCTGCCCTTTGGCCGTTCCATTTCGCGAACAGCGTTTTTGTTTTTCCCATGCATCTTTCCGAACTGAAATCCAAGTCGCCGACCGAGCTCATTGCGTATGCGGAGTCTCTGGGCATTACCGACGCCTCCGCCCTGCGCAAACAGGAGGCGATGTTCGCCATCCTCAAAAAACTTGCCGAGCAGGAAAAAGCCATCATCGGCGAGGGGGTCCTGGAATGTCTGCCGGACGGTTTCGGCTTTCTGCGCAGCCCCGACCAAAACTATTTGCCCGGCCCTGACGATATCTATGTGCAGCCCCAGACCATCCGCAAACTGAATCTGCGCACGGGCGACACGCTCGAGGGTGAGATTCGCGCCCCCAAGGATTCCGAGCGCTATTTTGCCCTGACGAAACTGACCAAGGTCAATTTCGAAGAGGCGGATAAATTGCGCCACCGCATCAATTTCGACAACTTGACCCCGCTTTACCCGAATAAAAAACTCAATCTCGAGGTCGAGGATCCGACCAAGAAAAAATTCACGCAGCGCATTATCGAGATTGTCGCCCCGCTCGGCAAAGGCCAGCGCGCGCTGATCGTCGCGCCGCCGCGGACGGGTAAAACCGTGATGATGCAGGAGATTGCGCACGCGATTACCGCCAACCATCCCGAAGTTTATCTGATGGTGCTGTTGATCGACGAGCGCCCCGAAGAAGTCACGGACATGCAGCGCAGCGTCAAGGGCGAGGTTGTGTCGTCGACCTTCGACGAGCCCGCGACGCGCCACGTCGCCGTTGCGGAAATGGTGATCGAAAAGGCCAAGCGTCTGGTCGAGCACAAGCGCGATGTTGTTATCTTGCTGGATTCCATTACGCGTCTGGGCCGCGCCTATAACACGGTCGTGCCGTCAAGCGGCAAAGTCCTGACGGGCGGCGTCGACGCCAATGCTTTGCAACGCCCGAAACGCTTCTTTGGTGCCGCGCGTAATATCGAAGAAGGTGGAAGCTTGACCATCATCGCCACGGCGCTGGTCGAAACCGGCAGTCGCATGGACGAAGTGATCTTTGAGGAATTCAAGGGAACGGGTAACTCCGAGATCGTGCTCGACCGCAAGGTCTCCGACAAGCGCGTCTTCCCGTCGATCGACATTCAAAAATCCGGCACGCGAAAAGAAGACCTTCTGGTCGACGCCGCCACCCTGTCGAAAATGTGGGTGTTGCGTCGCATCCTCAACCCGATGAGCACAGTCGACGCGGTTGAGTTCCTGATGGACAAGCTCAAAACGACCAAGAACAATGCCGATTTCTTCCAGACGATGAATCAGTAAACCGTCGCGCTAGGCGCATTCATAAGATAGAATGTCGTAACGTCTTTTTTTCATGGCCGCGTCGCAGGACTGGACGATATCCGCGAGGGTTTCACGGGCAAGATGGACGGTTTTGCCGGTTTTTATCCGGTGTCTTACGGCCTCGGCCCTGGACTCAAAGCGGATAAATGTTTTTTCATCCGCATCAAGCATCCCCGTCATGTTGCGGTTTATCCAGCGTTGTTGCGGAGAAGGGGGTTCGTTTCCCACAAGAACGATGGCGAGTGCTCTTCTTTCGCTCTGCTCTTGATTCATATCGGACAGGGGATCGGGAGTGGTGACGAGGCGCATTCTGTCCTTGAATTCAAGAAGGTTTTTCTCATCGTCATAGCGCGTGCGGTTGTAACGCATCTGCTGAGCTTTGTTAAACGCGCCGACACCGAAAGAAAAAGAAGCAACCGTGATGGCGGTCACGGGGAAATGGGAATACAGCAAACCGCCGGTCAACAAGGCAAAAAACGCCGTTTTTCGTAAGGAAATGGGAAGGGGTGGCAAGCTTGTGGGTGCGGGCAACCGCGCCAGGCCCATCATAAGGGAAACCGTTTCGGTTGTTGCGGACAGGGGTTTGTTTTCCCTGTCGAGGCTGTAGTGGAGCTGGAGGTTGTTTTTCGGACTTTTCGCACGCTCGATGAAAACACTCTCGCCCTTAATATACTCGCGATGCGCGTGCAGGCGATAAGACGCGTCCAGAAACCTGTCACGCTCTTTCTCCGGCATCCCAAGAAAGGAAAGCGTTTCCGGCGGCGCTTTTTCAAGCACCATCAAATTGAAATTCAGGGCGTATTCGACGCCGCGCCCGGGCCAAGAGGGATGGTCAAGTTTCATAATGCCGCAAATATATGCTATGTAAACCGTGAAGCGCAAGGGTTTTCTTGGTGTTTGGGGCGGGTCGCGCTATAAATTCTTAAACCCACACGCAGCGGAGTCCGTCATGAAAGTGAATGTCCAGGTCGATTGCACCCCTGAAGAAGCCCGTAAATTCCTCGGCCTGCCCGATGTGCAGCCCCTGCAGCAGGAAATGATGAAGGTGCTGCGCGAAAAATCGCTTGAAAATCTTCAGATGGCCGATCCCGAGACAGCGATGAAGATGTGGATGCCTCTGATGAATCAGGGGGTCGCCTCGGGCATGGACATGTTCAAGACCATGATGACGGGTGCGGCGACATCGGCAATGGGCGGCTCGGGCAAGAAGAAGAAATAGCCTCTCTTGCAATGCTTGCGAAAGCGAGCACCCACGTGATAAAGCCAAGCTTCAATAGACCCTCGCTTGCGCAAGGGTTACGCTGTAATAAAATGAACATGGTATCCTCTTCCCACACTATCCTTGCCCCCGCATCCGCTATTGGCGGGGGGGTGGCCGTGATCCGGCTTTCGGGGTCGCTGTCGCGCGAGGCCTTTATGAAGCTGACGGGCCTCAAATCGCCCGAGCCGCGCGTCGCGCAGCTGGTTTCGCTGAAGCATGACGGCAAATTGCTCGACAAGGCGGTGGCGCTGTATTTCGTCGGGCCGAATTCATTCACCGGCGAAGACGTTCTCGAGCTGCATGTGCATGGCGGCCGCGCCGTGGTGGATGGCGTGATCGCGGCGATTTTGTCGTTGGATGACGGGTTCCGTCTGGCCGAAGGGGGCGAGTTTACCAAGCGCGCCGTCTTGAACGGTAAGATGGACCTGACCGAGGCCGAAGCCGTGGCCGATCTGGTGGCCGCCGAAACCGAAGCGCAAAAAGAGCTGGCCTTGGCGCAGATGGGCGGCGCGCTGAAAAATCTGTATGAGGACTGGCGCGCGCGCCTTTTGAACCTGCTGGCGCACATGGAGGCGGCGATCGATTTCGTCGATGAAGAAGACGTTCCCGAAGACTTGCTGTGCGACATCAATACAAAAATCTCTGCTGTTGAAAGTGAAATAGCGCACCATCTCGACGATCAATCCTTGGGCGAGCGCCTGCGCGATGGGTTCACCGTGGCCGTGATCGGCGCGCCGAATGCGGGCAAGTCATCCTTGGTGAATGCGCTGGCCAAACGCGATGTCGCCATCGTCTCCGACATTGCGGGGACGACGCGCGACGCGATTGAGGTGCATTTGAATTTGGGCGGATATCCTGTGATTTTGGTGGATACGGCAGGATTGCGCGAGACGGGCGACAGCATCGAAAGCGAAGGAATCGCCCGCGCCAAGAAGCGCGCCGCCCATGCCGATCTTGTTCTGGCGTTATTTGACTCGACCGTGCCGCAGGACAAGGAAACATTGGATGCGGTCGATGACCGGACGATTGTGGTGATGACAAAGATTGACCTTCAACATGCAACCCTTGCGCAAGCGAGGGTCCACAAGGGCCCCGGCTCGGAGGCCGGGGATACGATAGGGATAAGCATCGCGCAAAACAAAAACCTCGATTTGCTTGTGTCGGAAATGACGGCGCGGATTGCAAAGCTGGCCGCGCCGAAATCATCCACGCCGCTTTTGACGCGCCCCCGCCATCGCGAAGCCATCACACAGACGCGCGATCATTTGCAACGCGCGCGGGAAAACGCATCCCCCGAATTGAAGGCCGAGGATATGCGCCTGGCGGTGCGGGCCTTGGGCCGCCTGACGGGCCGCGTCGATGTCGAGGATTTGCTCGATGTGATTTTCCGCGATTTTTGTATCGGCAAGTGATTAGACGGGAAATAGGATATCCGGCGCAAAACGCGTCGCCGGGATGTCTTTGTGTTCGGCTATATATTTATTTCCAGCATGCGCCATGATCTCGAGCGCTTCGAGGGAAAACGCACGGCGATCCGTAAAACCCATGCCGTGAAGCACGGCGCGCACCGTCGGGTGCGTGACCTGATGTTGGGTGTCAAAGAGCGCGCGATTCTCAAGAAAATCTTTCAGGACATCGTCTTCTTTCAAATCTTCGTCGGTGTTGCGTTGATCAAGGGCGCGCGCATAATAATAGAGAAAATTATGGCCCGTCGGGCAATAAAACAGGCTGGCTTTCAACACCTGTTCCGCCGCCGCATGGTTGGGCGTTTCCACGGCGTAGCGCACCAGCAAGGCAATGGACTTCGTGTCCGGATTTTTTCCGGCATCACACAGGATTTGTGTCAGGACATCTTTTTCGGTCATGGTCGATATTCCCTATGCGTCGTAACGCGGGGTAATACGCCCCTCGGCGGCATAGGCGCGTCCGACGCGATCAAGAAAGCTCAGAACATTCTCGTGAAAGAAATCGTCATCCGCATGGCGCATCTTCAGCAGCGCGCGCATGGAGGGATAGGATGCTTCGGGTGTTAAAAGGGTAATCACACTGCGCGTGGACTCAAAATCGTCCAGAAGAGCGCGGCGTCCTAATTCTTCACTGCGCGAATCCACCACCATGGCAAAATCCTGCAAAAGGCCGTAGCCGCTCTCCGGGAAAAGCAGGGGAATGGCGCGCTCTTTTTGGTCCTGCGGCAGCGTGCTGATAAAATCGACAGCCTGAATGATGGCGTTTTTCTGTTCAGCCATAGCGAATCCTCCGGGTAATAAGTTTGACAAAACCTACCACAGAATTATGAAAACATCAAGCCTTAAGTCGGGCGGAGGGTGGTGTCGGCTTCCCCTTCATAGGTCGACAACAGTGTCATGGTGCCGTTCTTTTCCCAGCCAATAAGGGGGGAGGTGTCTTCTTTTCCAGAAACTCTCAGCATTTCAATGCTTTGCGTCAGGTTGGCAACAGAATAGAAACGTGTTTTTTCAATGGTGTGTTCGGGGTGTATCGCGTATCGGAGCGGTGTGCTCCGTGCGGGCAGGACAAAATAAGCCATAGAAACCCCCCTTGTTGCGATGCACTATAATGCGCTTCTTCCACAAGTCAAGAGGATCGAGCCTTTTGCACAGAATCCTTGCGTTTTTCAGGTTTTTTCATTAAATTACGCGGACATTTAGCCTTAAATTTTGACATAAGCCATGGAATCAACTTCTTACGATGTCATCGTCATTGGGGGCGGCCATGCCGGGGTAGAGGCGGCGGCGGCCTCCGCGCGCATGGGCGCAAAAACCCTGCTTTTGACGCATAAAATCGAGACGATCGGCGTGATGTCGTGCAACCCCGCCATTGGCGGCTTGGGCAAGGGACATCTGGTCCGCGAGATCGACGCGCTGGACGGGCTGATGGGCCGCGCCATCGACCGCGCCGGCATCCAGTTTCGCATGCTCAACGCCTCGAAGGGGCCCGCGGTGCGCGGCCCGCGCGCGCAGGCCGACCGCAAGCTCTATCGTCAGGCCATTCAGGATTTGCTGGCCGAGACGCCGAATTTGACCCTGATGGGCGGCGGGGCGGATGAT
>CBFGSX010000061.1:0-8792 GCA_965651535.1 uncultured Alphaproteobacteria bacterium
CGGCTCTTCTGTCCGGGCCAAGGCCTTGCCGACCAAAGGCATCCCCGCCCCGACGGCCTTGCCCGCCCGCCCGCCGAGCAATTCCACGATGACGCTGCCCGCCACGACATCCCACGGATTCGACCCGCCATAGACGATAAAGTCGCATTCGCCCGAGGCCATCAGGCTGAAATCATAGGCGGCGCAATGCGTGTCGTGGCATTCCGGTATGTCGCGCAAACGCTCAATAATTTTTTCATCGCGTGCGCGATACAGTCCACGCATCTCAGGCAAAGTGCGGATTTTATTCATCGGCGTTTTGATCTTTTGGCCGTTGCGCAAGGCGCCTTCCTCGTGATTACCCGTCAGAAGAACATCCGACACCGGCAGATAGATCCACCCGGCGACGGGCTGACCGCGATGCACCAGCGCGATGATCGTGCCGAATTCCTCGGAATGTTTGACAAAGTTCTTCGTGCCGTCCAACGGATCGATCAACCAGACATATTCGGCCGTATACAGATGGTTGAGAATATCGGGGTTGGCGTGAACCGCTTCTTCCCCGACAACCTCGCTGCCGGGAATGATCTTCAGCAGCTCGGCGGAAAGAAATTTCTCGGCCAGTTCGTCCACGACGGTGACAAGGTCTTCGGGATTCGTCTTGGCGCTGATCTGGTCGGGGGTCAGGCGCTGAAAACTGGGCATAACAATGTTGTTGCCCGCATAACGGATCAGCGTATTCACGGCCGGAATAACGGGAACAAGATCGACTTTCATGTCCCTACTCTGGCCTTTATGTCCTAATTTTCCGTTTTTATTCCGTTGTTGCCGTCTCGGCCGATTCTTCGTGACCCTGCATTTGCAGCGGGTTGGTCGGCATGATGGTCGAAATGGCGTGCTTGTAGACCAGTTGCGACAGGTTGTCCCGGCGCAACAGCACCGAGAAATTGTCAAACCAGGTCACAATGCCCTGAAGCTTGACGCCGTTGACGAGGAAGACGGTGACGGGGTTTTTGGTCTTGCGGATCGTGTTCAGGAAAACATCCTGAACGTTCTGGCTTTTGGTCTCCGACATGGGGTTTTTTCCCTTATGGTTGTTCGTTGAGTTCACTCTACGACAAATAACGCTTTAACGCCAAGAGGATTCTAGGCCGCCAATTCCTCTTCTTCCTCGACCTTGTTCCCCGCTATGTCCAATAACTTTAACTTGCGGTGCAAAGCCGAGCGCTCCATCCCGACGAAATTCGCTGTCCGCGAGATATTCCCGCCGAAACGGGCGATCTGCGACAAGAGGTATTCGCGTTCGAAAATTTCCCGCGCCTCGCGCAGGGGAAGCTGCATGATCTCGTCGGCGCGGTTAAGATGCGTGACCACTGGCGCGGCGTTGCGGAACTCGGGCGGCAGATCCTGGGTACGGATTTTACTGTGCGACTCGTCCTGCGGCAGCATAATGAGCAGCCATTCGATCAGGTTGCGCAGCTGGCGGACATTGCCCGGCCACGGATAGGCCTGAAGCACCGCCAGCGTGTCCGAACCGATCGTGCGCGGTTTAAGTCCCGAAGCCGCCGTCATCTGATCGATGAAATGCTCGACCAGAACGGGAATATCCTCGATGCGGTCGCGCAACGACGGCACGGCGACCGGCACGACGTTCAGGCGATAATACAAATCCTGACGCACACGGCCCATTTCGGCCATCTGTTTCAAATCGCGGTTGCTGGTGGCGATGAAACGGATATCGACCTCGACCGAACGATGGCTGCCCATGCGCTCGAAGCGCTGATCCTGAAGGACGCGCACCATCTTGGCCTGGGTCTCGAGCGGCATATCCGCAATCTCGTCCAGCAGCAGCGTGCCGCCATGTGCCTGCTCCAGCAGACCGATCTTGCGCTCGCCCGTCGGCCCCTTTTCCTCCCAGCCGAACAAAGCCTCTTCCAGATTATGTGCGCGCAGCGTCGCGCAATTCAGCACGACAAAGGGCTTGTCGGCACGCTTGGAATGAGCATGAAGATAGCGCGCCGCCACTTCCTTGCCTGCCCCGGCCGGGCCGGTGATCAAAATGCGGCTATTGGTTCCCGCGGCCTTGTGCAGATTTTCCGCCAAATGCGCCATGACCGGCGATTTTCCGATCATCTGCGACGAAGTCGCAGCCGTGCGACGCAATTCGCTGTTCTCGCGGCGCAAACGGCTGTCCTGCAGCGCGCGCTGGATTGTCAGCAACAGACGGTCGGCCTTGAATGGTTTCTCGACGAAATCATAGGCACCGAACTGGATCGCCTGCACCGCCGTCTCGATATTGCCGTGACCCGAGATCATCACCACGGGCAAATTCGGATGTTGCTGTTTGACGCGCTTGAGGAACACAAGCCCGTCTTCCTGACTGCCTTCGAGCCAAATGTCCAGCACCAGCAGCGACGGCAGGCGCTTGCCAATCTCGTCCCACGCCAAGGGCGTCGTCGCGGCGGCACGCGTCGCATAGCCCTCGTCCTGAAGAATCCCACCGACCAGATTGCGGATATCCGCCTCGTCGTCGATAATCAGAATGTCGTCAGCCATTTTTGGTTTCTCCTTTTTGGAAGATAATTCTTACAACCGCACCGCCCGTTTCGGCACGCGGCAGAAATTCGATCCTGGCGTCGTGATCTTCGACGATCTTGGCAACAATCGCCAGACCCAGCCCGTTGCCTTGCGCCTTGGTCGTCACATACGGATCGGTCAGACGCGGCATCAGTTCCGTCGGCCAGCCGGGGCCGTTATCGGCAACCTGAAGCGTAACCGTATCGGCACATTCGGTCAAACCTATGGCAATCCGCCCGCGAAACTCCGGATCGGACTGGCGTTTTTCCTGCGTCGCCTCATAGGCGTTTTTTACAAGATTGGTCAAAGCCTGCGAGATTTGTTGACGGTCAACGTAAAGCGACACCGCATCCTCGGGCGCATCGAAAATGAAATCGGCATCGCGGTGCGCCTGCTGGAACAGCACCAGCACCTGGCGGCACAGCGTAACCATGTTCTCGCGCTGGCGCGTCGCGTGCGGCATCCGCGCAAAAGCGCTGAACTCGTCGACCATATGGCGAATATCGTCCACGTGACGGATAATCGTATCGGTGCAATTCTCGAACGTCTCGAGATCGTTGGCGATCTGCTTGCCGTAGCGTTTTTTCAAGCGTTCCGCCGATAGCTGGATCGGCGTGAGCGGGTTTTTGATCTCGTGCGCGACACGACGCGCCACATCGGCCCACGCCGCCTTGCGCTGCGCATCGATCAACGGCGACAGATCGTCAAAGGTCGCCACATAGCCGCGCAAATCGCTTTCACCGCCGCCCTCGGCGGTCATACGCACAATCCAATGCGAGGCCGCGTTGTCGTTGGCCACCACGTCAATCGGCGCCTCGACGCTGCGCCCCGGCTTGCTGCGCAACACACGGCGAATCTTTTCCATCTCGGGACACAAATCGGAGAGTTTCCGCCCGACAATCGACGACACGTCGCGGCCGAACAGGCGCTCGGCCGAAGCATTCGCCACCTGCACGACGCCTTTGTCATCCATTCCCAAAACGCCTGCATTCACGCCGGCCAGCACAGCCTCGGTAAAACGGCGGCGTTCGTCGATCAGGCTGTTGGCACGGATCAGGTCGCGGCGCTGAGTGCCCAGCTGGTCGGTCATGCGGTTGAAAGCGCGCGCCAGCACGATCAACTCGGATTCGTCGCCCTGTTCCTTGACGCGCGCATTAAAGTCGCCTGCACGGACGCGCTCGGCCGCGTCGATCAGATTCGATACCGGCGTGACGATTTTTTCAGCCAGAGTCAGGCCCGCCCATACCGCCACCAGCAACAGCATCAGCGCCATCAGGACGAAAATCACCGTCATCGAAAATTTCAGGTCGGATTGCCGGAGGCTGAGCGCCTCATAGGCATCCGCCGCCTCGTTGGTGCTGGCGATATGTTCGAGAACTTTCTCGTCGATGAAACGCCCGACAAAAAGATAAGTATCAAGATAATTGTCCAGCTTGACAAAGGCCCGGACGCGGTCGCCGCTTTCACCCAAGAGAAGCGTCACCTCGCCCTTGTCGGCATCTTCCACGATCTCCTTGTAGCCTGCGGGCAGAAACTCGAGGCTGAAGGACAAGCCGCCACGCATCAGTACATCACCCGAAGAGTCCACAAGGATCGCCTCGGACAGGTTGCGCAAATACACCTGCGTGCGGAAAAAATCCTCCAGCAGTTCGCGGTCATGCGACAGGCGCAGCGATTCACGGTTCAGGTCGTTGGCCATGGCCAGCATATCCGCCTTGATGGATTGCTGGTGCTCGTGCAGATAGGCCTCGGCAATGTTTTGGGATTCATCGACGGCGGTGCGGATGCGCTCGCCGAACCAGGACTGCACGCCCTGATGGATAAAGATCACAGCGAAAACGGCCACCAGAATTGTCGGCAACGCGGTCAGCACCGAGAAGGCGATCATCAGCCGCGTATGCAGCCGCGCGCCCGCCAGTTTCTGTTTTCGGCGCCGCCAGACGCGCACGATCCGCCAGACGATCAGGCTGGCCAGTGTGGCAAACAGCGCCAGATCAAGCCGGATCAGCCAACCGATATTGTGCGCTCCATCACCGAAGATCGTCGCATCCTCGGTCAGAGCGGCATAGGTCATCCCGCCCGCCATCACACACAGCAGCACAGTCACAAGGCCGAAGGCCTTGAACCAGCCTTCGCGCAATTTGCGCAGAAAAGCGCTATAGGGCGCGCCGGTCAGGAAAAAAAACGGTTTCATGGCTCCCACATTCATCCCGTCACGCGGCCTCTTTTTTACGCTCGGCCGCGCGCTGCGCCCGGCGACTGACGGATTGCTTGGGCACGTCCAGACCGTGCTGGCGCAATTTTTTCAACAATGTATTGCGGTTGAGTCCCAAAATCTGCGCCGCCTGAACCTTGTTTCCCTCCACCAGCGCCAGCACGACGCGCAACAGCGGACGCTCGACTTCGTTCATGATGTGGGCGTGCAAACCGGACGATGGCAAAACCTGACGATCCGCGCTAATATAGCGCGTCAGTTGCCGTTCGATCAGGCCGGCCAGCCCCAGTTCGGATTCGGGTGTGAAAGGGTTTTGAGGCTTCGTCATGTGTCACAGTTTTACCACAGTGCTGTAAAAAGGAAACAGGTTTATGTTGAAATTGCGTCGCGTGCCGTTAACGATTTCCCCTTATTCAGCCCCCTATCTAATTGCCACATGGTTTCATGCTGGCCGCATCCGCCCGGCTTCCGGCAGCTGGGGCACGCTGGCCGCCCTGCCCGCCTGCTGGCTTGTCTGGCTGGCCGCGGACTGGATGGGAATTGCCGCACTGATTATCGCCTCATGGTTTGCTGGAATCTGGGCGATTACGCATTACGCCGAGCACGCCGACAAGCCTGACCCGTCCGAAGTCGTCATCGACGAAGTATTCGGAATCGCCGTCACGCTGCTTTTTGTACCCGATACGCTTGCCGGATGGCTTATGGGCTTTGTGCTTTTCCGCGTTTTCGATTCCATCAAGCGCGGCCCTGTCGGCTGGTGCGATAAAAACATTAAGGGCGCCGTCGGCGTGATGACCGACGATGCGATGGCGGGGGTCATGGCCGGTCTTACGACCCTTTTCCTATTATCCGCCTTCTAGGGTTCAGAACTGATTTACGGATAATGTTTTCGTCGTTTAGGCCTTGCAGAGCCGTCAAAAAACGCCTAATCATAATCTGTCATTCACTATGGGAACCCAGCCTATGGCAAAAGCACTTTTTCTTGCTCTGACATTATGCGTGGCCAGCGGAGTCGCATTTCTGGCGCTTTCCCGCGTTCCGGCTCCAACCCGCGTGGTCGAAAAAAACATCCCCACGGAGAACTTTTTTCAATAATGTTAAGTAGAACCGCCCTTTACGGTTTTCTTCTTCAGCCCCTTCGAGCGCTTCCCCTTTTTATCCTCTTTACCCTGCTTCCCCTAACCGCTTTAGCGGTGAAGGAGGACGCGGGTGAAGGTTTCCGCGGGGCTGCCTACCGGGCCGAACCCGTGCATGCGATCGATTTCCGCGTCGTGACCACCCTGGGTGAATTCGATCGCCTCGTCTATCGCAACCGCTGGCGCGGGATCAAGGCAGCAGATGTCATCGCCGAGTTCCAGAAATTCAACGGCGTAGCGGGCTCGCCCACGCTGCGCGAGATCTGGCGCGACGTACTGCTCAGCGATTTCGAGGGTCTGAGCGTTTCCGGCGACGATCAGGCACGGCTGATGGCCGAGCGCTTGCGCCTTTTGAACCGTCTGGGATTTTTCGACGAGGCGGCGCGCCTCTATGTCGAGGCTGCCCGGAAAAAACCGATTGCTGAAATCGTCGCGCAACAGGGAATCGAAGCCATGGCTCTGGCCGGATCTGCCGACGGCGCCTGCCTCGAGACGCTTATGGCCGTTCGCCACCTAAAGCAAGAGAGCTGGATTCAAAACGCGGCCCTATGCGCACAGTACTTCGGTGATAACGAACAAGCTGAAGATTATTACAAACAGGTTTCCTCAAAAGCCGGAAGCGGATTCCGTGCCGTCTACAAGATGTTGCGTGACGACGATATGCAGACGATCCAGCCCGGCATTCCGCCGCTGTGGCGCGCACTCATGCTGGCCAAGGGCGCAAAACTGAGTCCCGCCTCCCTGACCAAGGCCGACGCCATGACTCTGGCCTCGATTGCCGCCAGCCGTAAAGTGCCGTTGGGCACACGGCTCGTTGCCGCCGGTCGCGGGGCGGATGCCGGTACCGTCGGCATGGAGCGCCTGCGTTATCTTTATGAGCGCAAACACAAGACCGACGCTCTTGTTGCCGATATCCGACAGAATATCGACGCCGACAAGGCTCTGCCCCAATCGGATTTCTATGCCGCCGCGCGTTTCACTTTTGAAGGCAAAGCCCGCATGAATATCGTCACGCGCGCCATCGACTCCATGCCTGCGCGCACCAGCATCAAGAGCCATGTCTATGGCTGGATCGTCGACAAGCTGACCCTGCAACCACCCGAACGTCTTAAATCCTTTGCACCGCAAGGCTATGCGCTGATGGTGACCACGAACCGCCGCGCCTCTGCCGATATCTATTATAATGCAGGAAATCTTGGGAAATCGCCTCTTTCCATCGTCCACGCGCTGCTCGAGCAAAAGCCCTGGACGCCTGAGGAGCAAAAACAGTGGCAACAGGCCATGGAAAAATCCGGTCGCAAAAAAGCACAGACTCGAAAGGCTTATTTGGTCACCAAAGCCTTTGATGTCGAACAGAAACTGGCCTTGAACAATGCGTCGGCCATTGCCGTCGACGCCCCTAAATCGGTAACATTGTTACAAGACTCTGTTCGCAAGGGCGGTAAAGGATTAACTTTAATTTCAGCCCTTAACCACTTGGGTAAAGCAAAAAAAATGTCGGATATATCCACAGACGAAGTCTCTGACATAATTACTGTTTTGGGTCGCCAGGCCCAATTCGGAGAACGCAAGAAAATAGCCCTTGAAATTCTTTTGCAAACCGTGTTATGAAAGGATGCGCGAAAGATATGGAAAAGATTTTAAGAAACCAAACGCACACAACCCACTGAAGGAGTAACCACCCATGGCTCGCCCAGGACGCCCCCCACTGCCCCAGCGCCCCCAACACCCGACGGTGGCCGGGTTTTTGAATATGCTTGCGACAGAACGCAACGCAGCGCAAAACACCATTTTCGCCTATCAGCGCGACTTGGCCGATATCGCGAAATACCTTGAAGAACGCAATATCAGCATCGACAAGGCCCGCACCGACGATCTGCGCCAATATCTGGCTCATCTCGGATCATTGCCCGATAAAGGTCTGCGCGGCAACGTCGCGGTGCGCACCATCGCCCGCCGCCTGTCGGCCATGCGCCAATACTATCAATACCTGATCGGCGAGAACGTCCGCAAAGACGATCCCACCAGCGCGATCGAAAGCCCGAAACAGGTTCGCACCCTGCCGAAAGTTCTCAGCGAAGATCAGGTCACGAACCTGATTGCCACCGCCGCCAAGAAAAAAGGCCCGGACGGCAAGCGCCTGATCTCGCTGCTCGAAGTGCTGTATGCGACGGGTCTGCGCGTGTCGGAACTGGTCGGCCTGCCTCTGACCGCGATCTCGGCCGACCGCCGCAGCATCGTCATCAAGGGCAAGAACGGCAAGGAGCGTGTCATGCCCCTGTCCGAACCGGCCCGCCGCGCCTTGAACGCTTATCTGGATGCACGCCATCTCTTTATCCTGCCGGGCCGTGAAGCTCTGCAGAAAAAATGGCTCTTCCCGTCGCGTACGTCTGAAAAAGGCCACCTCACTCGTCAGCGTTTCGCACAGATCCTGAAAGATCTCGGCGAAGATGCAGGCCTCGAGGTCGGAGCCGTCTCGCCGCACGTGCTGCGCCACGCTTTTGCGACGCATATGCTGAACAAGGGCGCCGATCTGCGCTCGGTCCAGAAAATGCTGGGCCACGCGGACATTGCGACCACGCAAATTTATACCCACCTCCTCAGCGACAAGGTCAAAGAGATGGTCAAGGAACACCACCCCTTGGCGAAGAAAGACAAAGACAAGGTTGGTGCCAACACCAACACCGCCAAGAACAAGGTTCGCGCTTAAGGGCAACAGCGCGTCACAGGCTCGTCCTTCTGGGTTGGACGAAAGGAAGAGGGTCGGGGCACCACAATGCCACGCCCTCTTCTGTTGTCCGCCGCGCGAGGCTTCCCATTTTAATGCCGTGCCCAACATGTCCGGATCGACCGTGAGCAGGATCAGGCCGGTCTGACCGGCGCGA
>CBFGSX010000062.1:0-8624 GCA_965651535.1 uncultured Alphaproteobacteria bacterium
CAATTCCTTGTGGCCAACTCCAAGGCTGGAAAATCCGTTCGCGGACAACTTGAGTCAAAGCGCGATGCATACCGCAAGGATATCGAGAAACAGGAAGCCGAGCTGAACCGTCTGGGTAAAGAGCTGAAGGACCAGCAAGGAAAAATAGGCAAAGAAGAATTCCTCAAGCGTTACAAAG
The DNA here is from genome assembly GCA_965651535.1 of uncultured Alphaproteobacteria bacterium. Taxonomy (GTDB): domain Bacteria; phylum Pseudomonadota; class Alphaproteobacteria; order Micavibrionales; family SZUA-601; genus JAQGJA01. The sequence goes on from CBFGSX010000062.1 coordinate 179, forward strand.
CTTTGGACGAAAAAGCGAAAAAAGGACAGCAATCCGTATTCGAGCGCACCAAGGCTTTTGAAAAGGCCTATGTGGAGTCGCTTGAAAAGCTGCGCGATCATATTGTTAAGATCGTGGCTGACATTGCCGGCAAGAACGGCATCGCGCTGGTGCTGAACCGACAGGAAGTCGTGTTGGTCGATTCCAAGATGGATTTGACCAAACAGGTTCTAGCTGAGCTTGACAAGAAAGTGACCTCTATCCCTGTGAATATCAAATAAGGGAATTTGCCGTGGCTGATCCGCGATTTTTTAAAACGCCCAAGCCGATAACGTTGCAAGAGATTGCAGCGGTTTCCGGGGCTGAGGTGAAGGAAAATGCGGACAAGATCATTACCGATGTTGCGCCGCTTCAGATTGCAGGGCCGGATCATCTCAGCTTCTTCGATAACCGCAAGTATCTCGACCTTTTCCAAAAGACCCAGGCCGGGGCGTGTTTCATATCGCCGGAATTCGTCGACAAGGCGCCGAAAAACACCGCTTTTCTGGTAACGAAAACGCCTTACAAAGCCTATGCGTTGGCGGCGCAGAAATTCTATCCCGAGCCATCGTGGAGTCGTTCGCATATCGTGCCGACGGCGCATATCGACAAGATGGCAGAAATTGGCGCGAATTGCATCATCGACCACAATGTCTATATCGGGCGCCATGCCAAAATCGGCGCACATTGCTGGATACGGCCCAATACGGTGATCGGCCCTGGCGTGGAGATTGGCGACAATGTCATTATCGGATCGAATTGCTCTCTGTCGCATTGCATTGTCGGATCGCGCGTGCGTATCCTGCCGGGTGTGCGCATCGGTCAGGAAGGCTTTGGTTTTGCCATTGATCCGGCGGGCCATGTGCCTGTGCCGCAGCTGGGCCGCGTGCTGATCGGCGACGGCGTTTCCATCGGCGCGAATACGACAATCGACCGCGGCGCAGGGCCGGACACGGTGATCGGTGAAGGCTGCATGATTGATAACCTTGTACAGATCGGCCACAACGTCAAAATCGGCAAGCATTGCGTCATCGTGGCGCAGGTCGGCATCTCGGGCAGCACCGAGATTGAGGATTATGCCGTTCTGGCCGGACAGGTCGGCGTGGCGGGGCATTTGAAAATCGGCCGCGGTGCGCGCATCGCGGCGCAATCCGGCCTGATGAAGGATGTGGAGGCAGGCGCCGAGATGATGGGTTCGCCCGCCGTGCCGCTCAAAGACTATTTCCGCCAGGTGGCGACCCTTTCCAACCTTTCCAAGAAACAAAGAACGGCGAATGAATCATGAGTGAAGTTCTGGACGTCAATAAAATCATGAAGCTGATCCCGCATCGGTATCCGTTTCTGCTGATCGACAAGTTGCGCGACATCGTGCCGAATGCCAGTGCGGTTGGCGTCAAAAATGTAACGATCAATGAAGGTCTGTTTCAGGGGCATTTCCCCGGCCACCCGATTTTCCCCGGCGTGCTGATTGTCGAAGCCATGGCGCAGACGGCCGGCTGTCTTGTCGTGCATTCGCTTGGCCCGACCGCCGAGGATAAATTGGTCTATTTCATGACCATCGACGAGGCGCGCTTCCGTAAACCGGTCGTCCCGGGCGATGTTCTCGAGCTGCACGTTGCGGTCGAGCGCAGCCGCGGCAATGTCTGGAAATTCAAAGGCGAGGCCAAAGTCGGCGGTCAGCTTCACGCCGAGGCGATTTTTTCCGCCATGATCATGGATAAACCCGAATGACGACACAAATCCACCCGACCGCGATCATCGCCGACGGCGCGCAAATCGGCGAGGGCTGCACGATCGGCCCGTATTGCGTCATCGGCCCGAAGGTGAAACTCGGCCCGCGTTGCATGCTGCACAGCCATGTGGTCATCGAATGTAATGCCACGATTGGCGAGGAAACGGAAATTTTCCCTTTCGCTTCGCTGAATATCCCGCAGGATTTGAAATTCAAGGGCGAAGACTCGCGTCTTGTGATTGGCAAGCGCAATAAAATTCGTGAATATGCCACGCTGCAATCGGGAACCGCCGCCGACCGCATGGAAACCACTATCGGCGATAATTGCCTGTTCATGGCCTCGACCCATGTCGGCCATGACAGTATTGTCGGCAGTAACGTCATTCTGGCGAATTGTGCGACATTGGCGGGTCATGTCGTCGTGGGCGATTACGCCTTTATTGGCGGGCTTTCCGCCGTGCAGCAACGCGTGCGCATCGGGCACAACGCCATGATCGGCGGGATGTCCGGCGTCGAAAACGATGTGATTCCCTATGGCCTTGTAATGGGCGAGCGCGCCAACCTTGCCGGATTGAATTTCGTCGGCCTCGAGCGGCGCGGTGTCGAAAAACCGGACATTCAAAACCTCCGCACGGCATACAAAAAACTTTTCGAGGGCGACGGAACACTGGCCCAGCGCATTGAAAATTTGTCCAATGATCCCGCCAATAACAATTTGGTCGAGAATGTGCTGAAGTTCATCAAAGAAAAACCGGGCGCGGCTTTGTGTCAACCCAAGCGTGCCAATGGCTAAGACCGCCATCATCGCCGGAGGAGGGATGCTGCCCCAGCTGGCGGCGCAATCCCTACGCGACAAAAACAGCGAACCTTTTGTCGTCGCGTTGAAAAGTTTTACCGATACGTCATGGGTCGGAAATTACGCCCATGTCTGGTTGCGTCTGGGGCAGGTCGGAAAACTCGTGAAAACCCTGAAAAAGCAGGGTGTTGAGCAAATCACTTTTGCGGGTCACCTGCGCCGCCCGTCTTTGTCGAATTTCGTTTCGCAATACGGTCTGGATATGCAGGGCGCAAAATTACTGTGGCAGTTGCGCAAAAAGAGCATGGGAGACGACACACTATTGCGTCATGTTGCAGATTTCTTCAATAAAAAGGGTTTTGCCATTGTCGGCACGGATCAGATTATCCCCGACAGCCTCATGCCGTCCGGTGCGCTGACGCAAAAGAATCCCGATGTCGATGAATGGAGAGACATCGACGCCGCCGCCAAAATTCTAAAGGAATGGGCAAGACTGGATCAAGGACAGGCCATCGTCGTGCAACAGGGGATTATTCTGGGCGTCGAGGCCGCCGAGGGGGCGGACGAGCTGATCCGCCGTTGCGCCGCCTATAAGCGCGAGGGACGCGGCCCGATTTTGGTCAAGATAAAAAAACCGCAACAGGATCGCCGCCTCGATCTGCCGACAATCGGCGAGAAAACCGTCAAAAGCGCCATCGAAGCGGGGTTTAGTGGCATCGCGGTGCAGGCAGGGAATGCCTTGTTTCTCAATCCGTCGGGAAGCGTCGCATTGGCCAATGAAAACAAAATTTTTCTCGTCGGATTCGATCTGTGACGCGTAAAATATTCCTGATTGCGGGCGAAGCCTCGGGCGACATACTGGGTGCGTCGCTGATGCAGGATTTGCGTACCGCTGGCTTTGATGGCGCGTTTTGCGGTGTCGGCGGTGCCGAAATGGAAGCGCAAGGCCTGCAAAGCCTGTTTCCCATGTCCGATCTCAGCGTGATGGGCGTGGCCGAGGTCGTTTCGCATCTGCCGCTGATTTTGAAACGCCTCGATGAGACCGTCACCGCCATCAAGAAAGAAAACCCCGATATTCTGGTGACGATCGACAGCCCGGATTTTTGTTTGCGCGTGGCCAAAAAAATAAAGAAAGCCGCGCCGCAGATTAAAATCGTCCATATGGTCGCGCCGACGGTCTGGGCGTGGCGGCCGGGACGCGCGAAAAAAATTGCAAAATTCCTCGACGGGCTGATGTGCCTGTTTCCGTTCGAGCCGCGCTATTTCAAGCCACACGGGCTAAAGGCGGAATTCGTCGGCCATCCCTTGGCCGCGCAGATCAAGCCCGCCGACAAGGGTATCTTTTATAAAAAATACAGCCTTGATTCCGAAAAGCCGATCCTGTGCCTGTTGCCGGGCAGCCGCCGCCGCGAGATCGAAAGCCTGTGGCCCGTTTTCGTCGAGACGTTCCATCGCGTCCATTCCTATGTTCCAGACCTTCAGGTCGTTGTGCCGACTTTGCCGCATCTGATCGAAAAGTTCGGCGTCCCGCATGATAGAATGGTTTTTATCACCGCGCGCGAAGACAAATATGCCGCCATGCAAGCCGCTACGGTGGCACTGCATGCTTCCGGCACCGTCGCGTTGGAGCTGGCGCTATGCGGCACGCCGATGGTGACGGCCTATAAAATCAGCCCGTTTTCGGCGTGGATTGGAAAAAAATTGCTCAAGACGAAATTCGTCAATCTGGTGAATATCCTGACGAACCAGCCGATTGTGCCGGAAATGCTGCAGGAGAATTGCACACCGGACAATCTTGCGCCGCTGGTTCAGGCGCTGTTGACGCAAAAGCCGCTGAACGATTTACAGCGCGGCCAGTTGGCCGACATCGCGCCGATGCTCAAAGAAAACACGCCGCTTGCGGCGGCGCGTTTCGTGCAATCTTATTTGAATTAGCGCTTGTTGAGCGGTTTGAACGGTCGGCTGGCCGGGCCGGTATAAAGCTGGCGCGGGCGGCCGATCTTCATGGCCGGGTCTTCGACCATTTCCTTCCATTGCGCGATCCAGCCGACGGTGCGGGCCAGCGCGAACAGCACGGTAAAGATTTGCGTCGGGAAGCCCATCGCCTGATAGAGGATGCCCGAATAAAAGTCGACATTCGGGAACAGCTTGCGCTCGACGAAATACGGGTCTTCGAGGGCGATTTTCTCCAGCTCCATGGCCAGCTTCAGTTTGGGTTCGTCTTCCTTGCCCAAAGCCTTCAGCACATCATAGCAATCCTTGCGGATGACCTTGGCGCGCGGGTCATAATTGCGATAGACGCGGTGACCGAAGCCCATCAGCTTGAATGGGTCGGATTTGTCCTTGGCGCGGGCAAGGAATTCGGGGATACGGTCGGCCGTGCCGATCTGATCCAGCATACGCAGCACGGCTTCGTTGGCGCCGCCATGCGACGGCCCCCACAATGTTGCAATACCGGCGGCGACGCAGGCATAGGGGTTCGCGCCCGATGAACCGGCCAGACGGACGGTCGAGGTCGAGGCGTTTTGCTCGTGGTCGGCATGCAGGATGAACAGCTTGTTCAGCGCTTTGGCGACGACGGGATTGACGTGGTATTCCTCGGCCGGAACGGCAAAGCACATACGCAGGAAATTCGCGGCGTAATCCAGCTCGTTCTTGGGATAGATAAAGGGCTGGCCGATGCTGTATTTATAGCTCATTGCCGCCAAAGTGGGGATTTTGGCAATCAGGCGGTGCGCCGTGATGTCACGGATCTGCGGCGTATCGAAAGCCGGATGGTCGTTATAGAAGGCCGACAGACCGCCGACCGCGCCGCACATAATGGCCATCGGGTGCGCATCGCGACGGAAGCCGGCAAAGAACTGGGTGACCTGTTCGTGCACCAGCGAATGGTGTGTGATGCTATAGGAAAACTCTTCGTATTCCTTTTTATTCGGCAGCTCGCCGTAAAGCAGGAGATAGGCGACCTCGAGGAAGTCGCAATTCTCGGCCAGATCCGCGACATTATAGCCGCGATGCATCAAGATGCCTTTGTCGCCGTCGATAAAGGTCAGGCCGGACTCGCATGAGCTGGTTGCGGTAAATCCGGGGTCATGGGTGAAATAGCCCAATTCCTTGTGCAGGCCTCGTATGTCGATCACATCCGAACCCTCCGAGCCGCTCAGGATGGGCATCTTGACCGATTTGCCCGTCTGGTCATCTGTCAAGGTGACGGTGCGCTGGTTGTTGGCGGGCTTTTCTTGGGCGGACATGGGATTATCCTTTTTGAGGCAGGGGATAACTGGAATCGGTGTGGCGTTGCAGCGCAACAATCCTACCATAGCCTGAATAAGCTGAAAGAATCGTGAATTAGGACATAATGTCAGGTTATTTTGCAATCACCGCGCAGGTCAGCTCGGTGCGGGTGGTGAGTTTTCTTCCTTGACAAAAGGCGGATTTTATAGGAACATAAACCTATAAAAGCCCGGGTTCCGTCCGGGCTTTCTCATTTTTTGACCCAGAGAATTTCATGCAATTGAAACTTAAACGGCGCGTATCGCGAGACACGAACGCTGAGCCCAACGATGTGCGCGCTTTGAAAAAAGCCTTGAACCGTCTGGGTTACTATACACCTCCGAAAAAATCGGGCATTACCAAAATCGCCGATGCAGCAATGCTCGAGGCGTTGAAGAAATTTCAGCGTGATCAAAAATTGAAGTCTGATGGCATCATATTGCCGGATGGCGAAACAGCCAAGGCTATCAATAAAGCTTTAAGCCAACAGTCTTCGGACAAATCTGTCATCCTTCAATGGCATTGCGCAGGAGATGATAATAGCTGTGGCGCATGTCTGGAGCGTGACAAGACATTGGTCATGAATGATGACGAGGATACGCCCGATTGCCTAGGGAATTGCCGTTGCTGGGTAACGCAAGTTGATGCTCGGCCATTGCTGAAAGGGAAACCAAGCGAAGAAGTAAGATTAGCAATAATCAAAGCAGAGGAACGTCTGCAGCAATTTAAGGAAAGAAATTTTAATATGTCTGCGCAGTTTTTGGCGCACTATATGGATCGGACAGGGCTTTCTATTGTAGTAAACTCAAATGCTCTGGATAATGAGGAGACGATCCAAACTGCGATTGCAGATAATCAGGAAAGATTCGAAAAGAGCTTTATTCAAAAGAATGTTGAAGGATTTGAATCAAAAATATACAAAGCCCTTTCTCATCTCAAAGATGGAGACATGATTGAGATAAGCGATCAATGGCACGTGGATAAAACCTGGTATGACGTGCCATACGCCGTAAAAGATCTGGATCTCTATTTGTCTTTTGGCAGTATGAAAATAAAGTCAGAAACAAAATTCACTCTCCAGCGCAGGGGAAATAAAATTCAAATCAAAGGAAGGACAACGCACTCAATTGATGATTTTTATGATTTTAATGATGATATAAGAGGAGATACCATCTTTAAGTTCGCAAGAATTCTTGCTAAAAATGGATATGCTAAAAACTTTGCTGTTTACTGGAAAAAGGAACAAAGCGTTACAGGTGAAATAGAGATCGAAAATGGAAAATATGTCCGCCCTGATTTTATATGGAAAGACATGGGCCGCTAATTTTCTGTGTTTCGTTGCATTATTCTTTTCTCCGCAACGCTTTTGGTTCGTCTATCTCTTCTGGCTTAATGTCCTTGTGTATTATTTCTTTGAACAAGCTGATTTCAATATAAGGCTTATCAATGATATCAGCTTGTTCGGCTATATCGGAATACATCTGACAACCGTGTTGGGGTTGTTACTGTGGGCATACACGGTTTTTCTTGCTTTTAAAAATATCTATAAAAAAAAATGGCAATATGCCCTTGCATGTGCCCTTCATGCGAGTTTGGTCGTGCTGTTGATAGATTATGCGATGATTTATGCATTGGCTGTTGCGTATGCTGCGGCAGGGTGGTGATGCATTAGCAGCCCCTTTTTTATTTCCTAATCACTGCGCAGGTCAGCTCGGTGCGGGCGATCAGCTTGCCGTCGTCGCTATAGACCGGAATTTCCCAGACATGTTTGCTTTTCCCGATATGGACGGGCTTGCATACAGCCGTGACCTTGCCCTCGGTGACGGGACGTAAATGGTTGGTGTGGATCACGGAGCCGACGGCGCGCTCGGTCTCGGGGTTGACGATCATCAGGGAGGCCACCGAACCGAGGGTTTCCGTCAGGACGCAGGTCGCCCCGCCATGCAATATGCCGTGGATCTGGCGGGTCTTTTCGTCGACGGGCAGGGTGGCCTTGAGGTAATCGGGCCCGATTTCCGTAAATTCCATGCCGAGGAACTTGGCCAAGGTGGGTTTATCCCGCTCGCGGCGGAGTTCTTCGAGGGTATAGGGTTTGAACCAGAGGGTCATAAATACATATTCTCCATTTTGTCATCCTGAGCGTTAGCGAAGGATCTCGGCAAGAAGCGTCCGATTGTGCCGAGATTCCTCGCGATGCTCGGAATGACAAGCTAGTGGTTTCATGCCGCCAGCCTCTGTTTGACTTCCTCGGGGCCGAGGGCGGTAATGACTTCGGTCAGATCGGGGGATTGCAAAGTCCCGACCAATTGGGCGCGTAAGACGGGGCCGACTTGGCCCATTTTGAAACCGGTTTTGGCCAAAACGGCGTCGATAAAGGCTTTGCCAAAGCTGTCGTCATCCCGGGCTTGCCCCGGGATTCTTGGGAAAATATTGCCCGAGGACCCCGGCTCTGGGGCCGGGGTGACGGAAAGAATTACTTCATGCGCAGCATTAAGAACATCCGGCGCATGAGGTTGTGCCAGCTTTTCTTTAGCTTGATCGTCCAACGCTTTCTTCTTGATATAAATCTCGGCGGTTGAGGCCATCTCAACCAGGGTCTTTGAACGCTCTTTCAGGCCGTTCATCCC
>CBFGSX010000063.1:0-8365 GCA_965651535.1 uncultured Alphaproteobacteria bacterium
TCGCGATGGAAGAAGGCCTGCGCTTTGCGATCCGCGAAGGCGGCCGCACTGTCGGTGCCGGCGTCGTCGCGAAAATTACGAAATAAATTCATAGTGAATTGTAATAAAGCCCCGCCCGAAATGGCGGGGCTTTTTAATAAAAAACAGGAGGCATAAATGTTGATGCGAGATTTCCGCCGCAGCCGCGATCAGGGTTGCGGTATTTCGGGCGGCGGCAGCGATAACGACTATTACGACGAAGATGTCGCCGCAGCTTTGTCGGGCGGGTTTTCGTCGGTCAAGACGGAAGAATCGCAGGAAAAACCCGCCATTTCCGCGCCCAAGCCGGAATAAATCAGGATTTAGAGACTTGACTCCCGACTCCTTTATTTTACCATAAGGCGAAATAAAGGAGAGTATTTATGGTGCCACCGAATCCGGTTCAACATATCGGGATCATCGATTTCAGCGTGTATCAGGAGTATCGGCAAAGCGGCTTCCGCGACGGGCGGCTGTTCAGGCAATTCGCCGAGAACGCGATGGATGCCATGATCAAATCCGGCACGGCGTTGATTACCCATGCGCCGATTCTGGTGGCGCGCGATCGTCTTTTGGATATTGCCAAGACGTTCTTCCATCTGGACGATGCCACGAAAGAGCGTTTTGAAGTTCCCGGAAACGATAATCAGGGTTATGTCCGAATGGGCCGCAAAAAGCCCGAAGACCGGAAAGCCTATTACCATGTCGACACGAATGTCGCGCAGATCCTGTCAGGCAAGGGGATGATCCATGCACCTGGCGATGCGGTCGATCTTGTCGCGCTGCAGGGGCAGGTTCTAATCGAAAATTATGTGCCGGGTTTTACCGGAGCCGTTCTGGATTTCACCGAGAAATCGAAAATGATGGGGGAGGCCCTGACCGAAGTTTTAGCCTATCATTTCGATCTGGATGTCTCTCATGCCTATGATATGAAGAACGGCAACAGTGTGTTGCGTTTGTTGCATTATCCGCCTTTCGACGCCAAGGGAATCGAGGGCGCGACATGGGCGCAGGCCCACGCCGATATTTCCGCTTTTACGTTTTTACCCCCGCCCGATCAGCCGGGATTACAGATCGTGCCGAAAGACGCCGTGTTCGATACTTTTGGCACCACTTTCGTGCCGAAGAAATCGCTGGAGGAAAGCCTTGCCGGGCACTTTCTGGATGTGCCGCTCGAGATCGGTGCCTGCGTTGTGAATATCGGCCGCACGGCCGAGATTTTATCCAACGGCGTTTTGCCTGCGACAATTCACCGCGTGATCCCGTCGCCGGAACAGCAGGGTATCGAGCGGTTTTCGATGCCGTTCTTTTACCATTTTGCCTGGGACAAGCCGATGAAAGTTTGGAGCAAAGCGGTTGAAATGCGCCATAACGTCAATTATTTCAATCGTCCGGGTGCGGATATCCCCACCATCGCGCAATATGTTATGGACAAGGAAAATGGTTCTTACCGCAGGGCGATCGAGCCTGTGGTTCCGGTACCCGTCTATCGCCCGCAATAAAAGTTCGGTTGACTTCTTTTGGGGGCGGCGGCTAGGATCGGGGCAGGACAACAATGTGTGGGAGTTTTGCTATGAAGCCATTATTTTCGGAAAACGCCGATATTATCATTAACCGCACCCCCGGAGGCGGCGGTGGATCTCCTGAAATGGATCATGATTACGGGCGTTATGAAGCGCAAGGCGGTGGAACGCGAAATGCGCCTCGCCTGACTCTTGGTGGCGGTCGCCGCTAAAGACTTTTGACAGAATTCTCAAAAACCCCGCTGAAAAGGCGGGGTTTTCTTTATCCCTATCCCCCGGTTTTGGGCAAGGGGGCGGGTTAACCTTAATTTTCTTGACATTTATGCCATATTGCACTAATATCATTTCTTAATGAGACTTTGAAAAGCAAGATCATTTCTTTCATAATAGGGTGTGTGATGGGAAAATCAGCCGAAGCGTGTTTCAAAAAGGGCCTGGACGCCTATACCGTTGCCGTAACGGATGAGGAGATCGCGCAGTCCGAAGCCATGATGGTGGAGTCCCTTGCATGGTTGAAAACGCCTCAAATGCTGTCGGCTGCGGTTGTTCTCATCAGCCAGATTTCCCCCGGGGAAAATCCCGATCTGTCCCAAAAAATCGTTGAAAGCATCAAGGAAAACAAGACATTGTCGCAACAAATCACCAGATTTGTCGATAAATGGGAGGCCCGCGCCGAAAAGCATTCTCATAACGATCTGTGGCGAGGGAACAAGGACAATCTTTGCCAGCCCGAACGACGCCAAAATTTGGAGGCCTATCTGCAACAGGCGGGGCGCAAGAACAATGTGCCTCACGCTTTCGTGGCCTAGCCGGGCAATTTCCCTAAATTATCCTTGATTCCATGCTTCCCTTTGGGCTAAATCATGGCTCTTGCCGCGAGGGGCCGGATTCCCTGACCTCTAGGAGTGTAGCTCAATTGGTAGAGCATCGGTCTCCAAAACCGAGGGTTGCAGGTTCAAGTCCTGTCGCTCCTGCCAGTCGGGACTGGTCTGAATGCGTGGCTTAACGTAAGACGGGATAATCATGGCAAAATGGAAACCACTGCAATTCATCGACGAGGTCAAGCGCGAAACCAAGCGCGTGACGTGGCCGACCATGACCGAAACCCGGCTGTCCACCATCATGGTGTTCATCATGGTGGCGCTGTCGGCGGTGTTTCTGTTCTCGGTGGATCAGATCATCAACGCCGTGATCAAATTGATTTTGGGGATACAAGAATGACGCATCGCTGGTATGTCGTGCACGCCTATTCCGGTTCGGAGAAGTCGGTTGCCGAAGAAATCCGCAACAAGGCTTTGAAGCAGAACCTCGAGGATAAGTTCGAGGACATCCTCGTGCCGACCGAAGAGGTGATCGAGCTCAAGCGCGGCCAGAAAACGCAGGTCGAGCGCAAAGTGTTCCCGGGTTATATTCTGGTGCGCATGGAGATGAACGACACGACGTGGCATTTGGTCAAGGATATCCCAAAAGTGACGGGTTTTCTGGGTGCCAAGGGCAAGCCCGCGCCGATCAGCAATACCGAGGCCGAACGCCTGATCAAACAAATTCAAGAAGGCATCGAGAATCCGCGCACGTCGGTCACCTATGAGATCGGCGAAGTGGTCAAGGTCATCGACGGCCCGTTCAACTCGTTCACTGGAACAGTCGAGAATGTGGACGCCGACAAGACGCGCCTGACGGTGTCGGTGTCGATCTTTGGTCGCGCCACCCCGGTCGAGCTGGACTTTACCCAGGTCGAGAAGCACAAGGGCGACTAGAATTTTAGCCGCGTAAATTCCGTCGAGAGGGTGTAATCCTTGCGCGGGCCGCGCACGGTCGTTTCCAGCGTGAAACGATCGTCGTCTGAAAACGCATACAGGCTGCTGTAACAATCCGCGCCGCAGAGATGTTCTTCTTTTGAAATAAGTTGGTTTTTTGCGGCATCAAAAGTCAGACGCTGGTAAAGCTGTCCCGCCTGCGGGCCGTCGCCGTAGAGCACATGGATTTCCTCGCCGACCAGCGCATAGGTGTAATGGCGAAAGAAGTCGAGGCCGAGAGCGTTATGCTGTCCTTCCTCACGATAGGCGAGAAGAAGAGGGCCTTTAGAAACAAAAACAGCCTGGCCTTGAGCTTTGCCCAAGTTGCCCAAGGGGCGGCCTGCAAAAGAGGCAACCCGGCGATCGAAGCGCCAAAATCCCTTGAAAAGCGTGTAGGAGACGGATAAGTCCATAAAATTAACCTATGAGCCGGGTTAAACCGCGTCCAGAGCCTTATTTTCCTTGCATTTTCCGGCCCCAGACCCTATAAAACCCGCCTAACCCGTAGGAGCAGCGGGGCAAAAAGGCGATTCTCGCCGGGCAGCCCTCAAGCGGACTACGACCCTCAAACACCAACCAACTGAGGTTTGCAATGCCTAAAGGTAAACTCGAAGGGTATATCAAGCTGCAAGTGCCTGCGGGCGCTGCGAACCCTTCCCCCCCGATCGGCCCGGCTCTGGGTCAACGGGGTCTGAACATCATGGAATTCTGCAAAGCGTTCAACGCGCAGACCCAAGCCATGGAAAAGGGTATGCCCTGCCCCGTCGTCATCAGCTATTTCTCGGACCGCTCGTTCACGTTCATCGTGAAAAAGCCGCCTGTGAGCTTCTATCTGATGAAGGCCGCCAACATTCAAAAAGGGGCGTCGAAAGTCGGCACCGAGAAGGTCGGCAAAATCAAACGCAGTCAGGTCAAGAAGATCGCCGAAGATAAAATGGTCGACCTGAACGCCAAGGATATCGACGGCGCGATGCGCATGATCGAAGGTTCCGCGCGCGCCATGGGCGTCGACGTGGTGGAGGGTTAAGATGGCCAAAATCGGAAAACGCCAACAGGCGATCAACAAGGCCGTCGACCGCGAGAAGCTCTATAGCCTCGCCGAAGCCGTCAAACTCGTCAAAGCCAACGCCAAAGCCAAATTCGATGAAACCATCGACGTGGCCGTCAATCTGGGCGTGGACACAACGCAAGCCGACCAAAACATTCGCGGGATGCTGGCCCTGCCGCACGGCACGGGCAAGTCTCTGCGTGTCGCGGTCATGGCCAAGGGCGCCAAAGCCGAAGAAGCGAAAAAAGCCGGGGCCGATATCGTCGGCGAAAACGATCTTGCCGATGCGATCCTCGCGGGCAATATCAATTTCGACCGCCTGATCGCGACGCCGGACCTGATGCCGCTCGTCGGGAAACTGGGTAAAGTCCTCGGCCCCAAAGGTCTGATGCCGAACCCGAAACTGGGCACGGTCACGATGGATGTCACCAAAGCCGTTTCCGAGGCCAAAGCCGGTGCGATTGAATACCGCGCCGAGAAAAAAGGCATCGTCCATAACGGTGTGGCCAAGGCCAGCATGACCGAAGCGCAGATCACGGAAAACGTGAAGGCACTGGTCGAAACGCTGCTGCGCATCAAGCCGGCGACCGTCAAGGGCGTCTATATGAAGCGTGTCACCCTGAGCTCGACCATGGGCCCGGGCGTGAAAGTGGATCTGGCCGAATTCGCCGGAGCCGCTGCGAACAAAGCCGCCTAAAATAAATTCGCAACCCTTGCGCAAGCGAGGGTCTAGAGAAGCCCCGCCCAAAGCGGGGCTTTTTCTTTTGTTTTTTGCGCTATCGCTTCGCTGCTTGAGCGCGGCCCACATACTTTTGTATTCAATAAAATACAACCGATAGTTTACCAGAATCACACCCTGCCATGAGATGATAATCATACGATACGATGTCACCCTCACAGGAGTATCCCATGCATAACAATTTCCTCACGCTGACGATGCCGGAAGGATTGTCACCGCAAAATGCGCGCTATCAATTATTGATTGAGGCGGCGGACGCGATCTACGATCAGGAGGCTTTGGAGCAATGCTTTGCCACGCGCAACGATCTCCACAACAATGCCTATAGCGCGGCTTGCGAGAATTTTATTCTGGGCTGGCTGGGGCTTTCCTTGGGCAGTTTGCAAAACCAACAGACACTAAGTCTGCGCGTCAAAGAAATTTTGTTCGATGATTCTTTCCGCGCGCGCCTGACCGAGAATGCCAATTTATTGCTTCAGGCGTTGAAAGAAACGGAAAGCGATTATACGCCCGTGCTGGTCGTCGGGGACGATATCGTCGCCATGACCAAGAACGCCTTTGCCAACGACATTTCCATCCAGATCGACGGCAAGGACGGGCTGCAATACTCTCCCGCCGCCGAGACGGCTTTCCGCCGTCTGGCCGAGTTCTGGGGCGGGTATTTCGCCAAATCCCAAAACGCAAAATGCGGCAACGACAATGGCGGCGACCGCTTTGCGGATTTCGCCGAGATTCTCGAAGGCAATCTGCGCGAGATGGGGCTGATGAATATCCGCAACACCATGCACCCGCACGGGGCGCTGGTCGCCGCGATGCAGACCGCCGAGATTGCCGTTGCCCGCGACGCCTATCCGCGGGATACGGAGGTCGGCGTGCATGATATGCGCACGCTGCATTACCGTTTCGGTGAAAAATCGGGCGCGCTGCCCATCGCTTAAGGGATTCTTCAGCCGTCCGGGGGCAGCATCGGGGGATGACAAAGTTCCGTGTCCGTCACGCCCCACCTTTTGAGGATACCGAAGAAGGGGATGTGATCAGCAGCAAATATTTCACGGTCGACACGGCGGATCACGACCTGATCGATTCATGGATCAAAAAGAATCCACATTATTTAACCTATGTGTATGACGGGGGCAGGCTTGTCGGATTTATCGGCATTTTGCCTTTGACGCTCGAGGCTGGGCTGATGTTCGACCGTCAGGAATTGCTCGAGGAGGATATCACGGCAGAAATGGTTCTATCGCCCGAGGTGATGCGCTATGCGCAATATCTGTATATCACCGCCATCGCGGTAGATGATTTGCATCGCTTTCGTGGAAAAAAGGCGGCGGCGGCTTTGGTGTCGTGCGGCGCGGGGATGATCCGCAATCTTTATAGTGGTGGGCATTTGAAACGCGTCTACGCCAATCCGACGACGTTTTGGGGCAACCGCATTATCGGGCGCTTTGGCTTGCGGCCCATGTCCAGTTTCAAGAAATTGCTGCGCGCGGGCAACGACCCCTATGTGGTCGAGGCAAATGATGCGTTTTGGACGCAGATGGAATATCTTGAAAGACGCTATCAGCGATTTCTGACCGATTATCCGTGGCCGTTATAAGAAACCCCGCGTCAAGCGCGGGGTTGCGTCAATTACAGGGATTTTTTCAACCGCTCGACCACCGCGTCGATATAGGCGTTGGTGGTGAGGAACGGATGATCGGGACGGATCAGAATGGCCAGGTCTTTGGTCATCTGGCCGCTTTCAACCGTTTCGATGCAGGCCTTTTCCAAAGCGGCGGCGAAATCCACCACATCCGGCGTATCATCGAACTGGCCGCGATAGCGTAAAGCGCGCGTCCAGGCGAAAATCGAGGCGATCGGGTTGGTGCTGGTCTCTTTGCCTTCGCGATACTGGTAATAATGGCGCGTGACCGTGCCGTGCGCGGCCTCGGCTTCGACGGTCGAACCGTCCGGCGTGAGCAATACGGAGGTCATCAAACCAAGCGAGCCGTAGCCTTGGGCGACGATGTCGGATTGAACGTCGCCGTCATAGTTCTTGCACGCCCAGACGAAACCGCCATTGGACTTGATCGCATAGGCGACCATGTCGTCGATCAGGCGGTGTTCATAGAACAATTTGTTCTTTTCAAACGCGGCCTTGAATTCGGCGTTGTAGATTTTCTGGAACAGATCCTTGAAGCGCCCGTCATAGGTCTTGAGGATCGTGTTCTTGGTCGATAGATAGACCGGGAAGTTGCGTTGCAGCCCGTAATTGAAACAGGCGCGCGCGAACTCGATGATCGAGCTGTCGAGGTTGTACATCCCCATGGCAACGCCCGGTTCCTTGAATTCGAACACGTTCCATTTTTTCACTTCGCCGGATTTGCTGGTGTAAACCATTTCCAGCGTGCCCGCTTCTGGGATGATCACGTCGGTGGCCTTGTACTGGTCGCCGAAAGCGTGGCGGCCGACGACCATGGGCTGCGTCCAGCCGGGGACGAGGCGCGGCACGTTGGCCATGATGATCGGCTCGCGGAAAACCGTGCCGTTCAAAATGTTTCGGATCGTGCCGTTCGGGGATTTCCACATTTGTTTGAGGTTGAATTCCTTGACGCGGCCTTCGTCGGGGGTGATGGTCGCGCATTTGACGCCGACGCGGTATTGCTTGATCGCGTTGGCGGCGTCGATGGTGATCTGGTCGCCCGTTTCGTCGCGCTTTTGGATCGACAGATCGTAATATTTCAGATCCACATCAAGGTATGGGTGAATCAGCTTTTCCTTGATCCACGCCCAGATGATGCGGGTCATTTCATCGCCGTCGAGCTCGACAATCGGGTTTTTGACTTGGATTTTAGCCATAGGAATCTCCTTTGATGGAGGGTATCATAATCCCCCATGACGACATTGCAACTGCAAACCCTTGTGACCGAAGGCTGGGCCGAATACGCGCTGCTCGATTCGGGAAACGGCCGAAAACTCGAGAAAATGGCGGGATTTACCATCGACCGCCCCGAGCCGCAGGCCATGGGAACCCCGCGCGGAAAATGGCCCAAGGCCGACGCGATTTTCATGGGCGCGGACGGTGAGGATGAGGGCATCCACGGGCGCTGGCAGAATAACGGAATCGCGGGCGAGCAATGGGTGACGGCGTTTGACGGGATAAAATTCCGCGGGATGCTGACGAGTTTCCGTCATGTCGGCTATTTCCCCGAACAGGTCGCACATTGGGAATGGCTCAAGGCACGGACGAAACCGGGGATGA
>CBFGSX010000064.1:0-8312 GCA_965651535.1 uncultured Alphaproteobacteria bacterium
CAACATCATCATCATCACCAGAATCGAATGTCAATGAAACCAATCTTGGAATTGCCAAGAACTATAATTTTTCCGTCCGCAACGCCACAGGTGAGTTCGTCATCGGCATCAGCCATGATGATCTGTTGCCTCCCGATCACGTTACGAAGATGGTGCGGCATTTCACCGATCCTCAGATCGGACTGGTGTTCTGCAATGCCGTGAAGATCGATTCACAAGGGCGTGAACACGGTTTCGTGGCAAGCGACCGCGAAAAAATCAAAAAAATTGCCAATCCAATGAAATGGCTTTGTTTCAACAATTTCGTTCAAGGTTGCGGCATGATGTTCCGCCGTCAGGCCTTTCTCGAGATCGGCGGCTGGGATGAAGGTTTTTCCTTCGACAGTGAGTGGCACACTTATATCGGCTATGCCGAGCGCTATCGGTTCGGTTATGCTACGGATACCTATGGTTATTATCGCGTACACGATACGAATATCTCGAAATTCATTAAAAAGGAAAAACGACAGGCTTTTGAGCATTACCGCGAGGCTTGCCGCCGCCGTGCCATGACCCTGGCCAAGCTGTCCCCGTGGGATCGTCTGCGGGTTGAGTTCAAGGTTGCCCGGAAAAAATTGAGACAAAGTCTTGGTGGCTCGGGCGTGATTTGAACACGCGACCAAGGGATTATGATTCCCCTGCTCTACCGCTGAGCTACCGAGCCGCCCAAAACGGTCCCCTGTATAGGGGAGCGGGGGCCGCCAAGTCAAGGGATTCGGGCCTTTCAGTCATGCCTCGATTCGAACGCTCCACCCACATATCATCCCCGTGGAAACGGGGATCCAGCGGCACAAAGCCTCAGATTTCAACTGGATTCCCGCTGGAGTTTATCCCCGCGAAGGCGGGGACGGGAATGACGGTTTTGAGAACTGGGCCGCGTTCACCCTTTTTGAACCCTTGCGGCCTAAATCGTTAATCATGAAGCTGCATATGACGTTTTTGGGGGCGGCGACCTCGTGGGGCGCGGCCTATCGGGGGCCGGAACAAGCGCCGATGGCGCTGTGGGCGGGCGGGCTGGTCGAGGCCTTGTCGCGGCCGCATGTGACGGTGGACTGGCACGCGGTGATCGAGCCTTTTAACCCCGCGCCCGCGCGCGACATGCGCCTGGACGAGGTTTACCCCCAGCTTTACGACATCACCTGCGCGCTGGCGCGCGAGGTCGAGGATATTTTCCTGTCGCAACCCTTGACCACGCCGATCATCGTCGGCGGCGATCATTCCGTGGCCATCGGCACGTGGTCGGGCATCACCAACGCGCTCGAGGCCCAAGGCCAGTTCGGATTACTGTGGATCGACGCGCATATGGACGCGCACACGCCGATCACCGCCGCGCAGGGTAAATGGGGCGGCCATTTCCACGGCATGCCGCTGGCGCATCTTTTGGGTCACGGCGACAAGGATCTGTGCGAGATCGGCAGCAAAAAAGCCAAGCTCAAGGGCAAGCATGTCGCGCTGGTCGGCGTGCGCAGTTTCGAGCCGGGCGAGGCGAAATTATTGGCCGAATGCAATGCCACGGTTTTCACCATGGACGATATCGCGCGCGACGGGCTGGAAAATGTGATGAAACAGGCTTTGGAAATTGTAAGCGCTGCGCCAAAGGGCTGGGGCGTGTCGTTTGACCTTGACGCGCTCGATCCGGTGGATATGCCCTGCGTCGGCACGCCGGAGAAAAACGGCATCCGCGCCGAGAAATTTCTTCACGCCTTGTCGTCGGTGAAATTGCCGTCGCGCCCGCGCGCGATTGAAATTGTCGAATACATCCCCGAAAAGGACGCGGACGGCGCGGGGCTACGCATCATCGAGAAGATTTTGTGGCTGTGGCTGAAGAAGTAGTTTCCCCCTCTCCCATTCGCGCTTTGCGCTCATGACCTCTCCCGCAAGGGGAGAGGTATTTCTTTTTGAGCGTTCAGGCCGCCGGGCGGAAATCCGGCTTGCGTGATTTTTCCATGCGGGCGACTTTGGCGGCAACTTCATTCAGTCGCATCATCGACAAGGAGCGTTCACGCGCGGCTCTGACGTCGTCGTCGAAATCCTCGTCGGGTTTTTTTATCGATTGCGGTTCTTGGAAATTTTCTTGCGTTTCGTGGGTCATGTCTTCCTCGAAAGTGGCGGAAAGACGGTTATTCTCACCATAAAAACATCATTTTGTCAAGAAAAACCGTCCCGGAACCCCGACCAGAGTGGAGGGGTCTCCCTTAATATTTAAGCGAGATCCCTCGACTGCGCTCGGGATTCCAGAGGTTTTACTCTGCCACGCCCAAAACCCGCCGCGCCACCCGTTCGCCGATGGCGCATTGCGAGGGGCCGTCGACATGGTGCGTGTCGATATGGGTGATGATGTCCAGCGTCTCGACATGGTGGACATGGGCGCTATAGGGGAGGGTCATGGCGACATTCATCTGGGCCTGTTGCACCGTGGCCGTGCCGACCTGATCCGGGTTCTGGTCGGTCTGGATGAGATAGACGGGGCATTGCGTATAGCCCTCGGTGGCCAGAATCGCATCCAGAAACGCCTTGAGCCGCGTTTCGTATTGCGCGGCCTTGTCGGCATCGAGTGAGTCGGCCTCGCCCTGATACCAGATGAAAAAGGGCCGCACCGTATAGCCGCTATCTTCCAGCTCCCACAGGGCCGTCTGCATACGCGATTTCAGCGTGACGAAAGCGGTGTCGCCTTCCTCCCAATCGGTCAGGGAGGTGTTGTTGCTGGCATATTTGACGATGTCCAGTACCCGCCCGCTTCGGGCGATGAACTCGCGCGCCAGTTTCATCTCCATCCCCAGCAAGGATGCGCTGTTGCCCAGATTGTTGACCCCGGCCTGAAGCGGCGCATTCCACGCCGTGCCGCCGAAATTGAAAATACGTGCATCGGTCACGATCGGTTCGGAGTCGAATTCCGTTCCAGCGATGGCGCCTTGCCCGGTGGCGTTGCTTTGCCCGGACAGCACCGCCAGATCGCGTTCGGGATAGGTCGTGAGAGAAATATTTTCTTCACGCGCCCATTCGCGCAGGATGCGGTTCTCTTCGGCCTTGCGCAGGCGGCGCGAGAAGATCGCGCATTTCTTGAGATACATGCGGCATTTCGATCCGGCGGCGGGATATTTCCCGATAAACAGCGTGGCCGGAGGATTGGCCGATGAATAGGTGCTGCTGGGGTCGGTGCGCGTATTTGTGGCGCCGTTGACGCGTGAGACGAAATCATGCGGGCTTCCCGTGCGGCTGCCGACGAAGAGAGAGACAAGCTTTGTGTCGCCCTTGGTCAGCGTTCCGGCGCTACCCGAAGCAGCAAAAACAAATCCGCCCGACGGGTTGCGCACCGTGTACTGGAAATTCTGATTGGTGTTACGATAGAACAACATCATTCCGGCCTGATTGGACTCGTCGGTCATGTCGGCCAGAATCACGCCGTCGGCGGAAAATCCCGTATCGACCTTGAGCAGCATCAGCACGGTCGCGCCGCTGCCGTCATGCAGAAAGTTCCAGTCGCCGATGGATCCGGCAATCATCTGGTCGTTCACCGAATTGTTGAAGAACAGCGCCTTTTCCACAGCGCTATAGGTCGGATAGGTGGTCTCGTTGCCGGCGCCGGTTTTCGTCATGTGACGGTTATGGCCGCTGAGATCGGCCACCTGTGACACGTTGTCTCCCGAGGCAAAAGTCAGTGTTTCGGTGCGTGCGCAATCAATCCACCATTCGCAATCCGGGATGGCGGCGATATTCAGGCGTCGGCGTTTGCGGGGTTTTCCGATCATTAGAATTTCTCCGAAACATACAACGTGCCGTCGGATGAGGCGCGGATCGCGGCGATATGGGTGGCGGTCTGTTCGTTGTCTCCAGCCACCGCGATATCCAGAGAGGTGTCGGCGGGAATGTAATGATCCGTGGCGACGGCGGTGGCGGTGTTGTCGCCCAGACGGACGAAGATCGGGACGGTGGCGTAAAGGCTGATCACGCGCGTGGCGGCATTGAATGCTGTGGCGTTGCGCGCGCTGGTGGCCGTGACGGTGATGGCGTGCGATCCGCCCGTGCGCAGACGCAAGGCGGGAATCGGGAAGTTATTGGCATCGGTGGGAAGCAGGGTGGACATCAAGGGACTCCTTTTTAGGTTGTGACACACGGTTTCCGTCATCCCGGCCCTGAGCCGGAATCCTTGGAAAATCAAAGAAAAGCAAGCATTGACCCGGGGATGGCGGGCAGCCGCCCGCCATGACGAAGAAAGTAAAGATATAGGACTATTATCCTATATTCTCATGACGCAGAGATTTTGTCAACACCTTTAAAAACAGGCAAGAAAGGAAAGGCAGGTCTTTGGTAGTGTCTCAGTTTGAAAAAACACCCTCCAACTGGGTCCTTCGGGCTTGATCCGAAGGTCCATTCTTTCCGTGCTGTGGACCCTCGGCCATCCGCCTTCGCCAGAAGGCGGCTACGGCGGACAAGAGTCCAAGGGCCCCAGAATTAGAGAGAACTGAGACACTACCGGGTCTTTACAGTTCTGCGCCGCGCCGTCAGAATCAGGAAAGGATACGATGATCATGCCCTCTTTTATTTTCCTCCTCGATCTGATCGGTCTGGCTGCCTTTGCGGCTACCGGCGCGCTGGTGGCCGGGCGAAACAATCTCGACCTGTTCGGCGGATTGTTTCTGGCCTTTATGGCCGGGGTAGGGGGTGGCACCTTGCGCGATCTGTTGCTGGATGCGCCGGTTTTCTGGCTCGAGGCCCCGGCCACGCTCTGGGCGTGTTTTGCCGGATTTCTTGTGGTTTTCGTTTCCGTGAAGATTTTTAAACGCGCGCCGCGCGCCACCATCAACCTGCTCGATGCGGTGGGTCTGGCGGTGTTTACCGTGATTGGCGCGCACAAGGCGCTGGCGCTTGGCTATGGGCCGGGCATTGCCGTTATCACCGGATTTCTGACGGGGTGCGGCGGCGGCATCCTGCGCGACGTGCTGGCCAATGAGACGCCGCTGGTGCTGGCACATAAACGCCTTTACGCCACGCCCTCCCTTGTCGGCGGTGCGGTTTTTGTCGGACTTCATGCTTTTTTCGACGGTAAGAATCCGGCTTTGGCGGTGGGTGTCGGGGCGGGTCTTGTCTTCGCCGTCCGCATCGCATCGCTGATGTTTAACTGGCGCTTGCCGATCTTCCCGCAGGACGCCAAGCGCAACGCCTAGGACTGTTGCGAGATGTTCTTGGCATTTTAACGACTCCACCTTATTCTGGGTCCATCGGCGCCGCTTCAAGGGCCGTCCTTTTTCTTGCTCGCATCGAGGGGAATACATGACACGCTACACCGTTTTCGACTCTCCGCTTTTGCTCGGCTTCGACCAGCTGGAACGCATGGTCGAGCGCGCCGCCAAATCCGCCTCGGGCGGATACCCGCCCTATAACATCGAGCAGATCGGCGAGCATGGGCTGCGCATCACGCTGGCGGTGGCCGGATTCACCATGGACCAGCTTCAGGTCGCCATGGAAGACCGCCATCTGGTGATCCGCGGCCGTCAGGACGAGGACGATTCGCACCGCGTCTTTCATCACCGCGGCATCGCCACGCGCCAGTTCCAGCGCGTGTTTTTGCTGGCCGATGAGATCCAGATCAAGGGCGCGCATTTGGATAACGGCTTGCTGCATATCGACCTGTTCCGCATCGTCCCCGAAAAGAAGATCCAGACCATCCCCATCGAAGCGGGCAATCCGCGCGCCAAGGGCAAAACGGTCGAGATTGACGGCTCATCGCAAAAATCCCTGCCGCCGGGCGAAACGGTTTAAGCCCCCTCTCCCAGCGCTACGCGCTGACCTCTCCCGCAAGGGGAGAGGTGTTATTCTTTGGCTCCCTCTCCCTTTCAGGGAGAGGGTCGGGGAGAGGGCTTTCCGGCACGATCCTTGCATTTATCGGGGGCAGAGGTGCTCCCATGACATTGGATGACAAGAATAAATTCCTTAAGTCTTTGAATGAAGAACAATTTCTAGGCCTGGGCGGGAAACATATCGCCTATATGCGCTCGCTTGAAGACGGCCAGATCGTCATCCGTGCCGCTGACGGCGCCATGCTGGCGGTGGCCGAAAACCCGGACGCCGCCCTGAGAACTATCGCCGCCAGCGAACGCAAGCCCGTCCCGCTGCATTAAAAGTCTCTTTTTGCCTTTCGGACGTTTTGGCAAATGAAAAGCATTCCATCTGTCACCCCCGCGCAGGCGGGGGTTCGGCTCTGATTCTTTTGGGGTTTCAAGCCGGATGCCCGCCTGCGCGGGCAAGACAGGAATTGGAAAACTCTAAAATCAAGACGCGCCCCAGAGGGGTTTGCTTGACCTTTGGGAGCTTCGCCCCCATTTTGAAGGCATGAAAATCACCTATTACGGCCAATCGGCCTTTATGGTCGAACTGGACGGCGCCAGCCTGCTGTTCGATCCGTTCATCACCGGCAACCCCAAGGCTCCGAAAATCGACCTTGCGGGCCTGAGGCCCGATTATATTTTAATCTCCCACGGCCACGGCGATCATGTCGGCGATACGCTCGAGATCGCCGAAAATTCCGGCGCGACGATCATCAGCAATTACGAGATCGCCACGTGGTTCGAAGGCAAGGGCGCCACCAAAACCATCGGCATGAATTTGGGCGGCCATGTCGCGCTGCCCTTCGGCAAGGTGCAGATGGTGCCCGCATGGCATTCCTCGACCTTGCCCGACGGATCGTCGGGCGGCGTGGCGGGCGGCTTTATCGTCACGCACAAAAACGGCGTGTTTTATTTCTCGGGCGACACGGCCTTGTTCCAGGAAATGAAACTGTTTGCGCGCCGCCAGAAAATCGATGCCGCGTTTTTGTGCCTCGGCGACCATTACACCATGGACATGGTCGATGCCGTTCACGCGGCAGAGTTCCTCGGCACGGACAAGGTGGTGGGGATGCATTTCGACACCTTCGAGGCCATTGCCATCGATCACGACGCGGCGCAAAAACTTTTTGCGGAGGCGAAGAAATCCCTGAAGCTGCCCAAGCCCGGCGAAACTTTCGTGCTTTGATTTTTACTCGGCGGCTTTGGGTAAGTCCTGATCTTCCGGCGCAAGGATTTGCGCCATATCACGCCAAAGGGTATCAAAGACTTTTTGCAACGGGTGAAACCCGTCATGCAGGGCAAGCGTCTGTTCGTCCATATACAGCGCCTTGTTCACCTCGATCTGAAGCGAATGGAAACCCTGGCGCGGTTTGGCGAAACGCTTCGTCAGCTCGACGCCTTTATACGGATGGTTGACGACCACCTTGAGGCCGTGGCGCTCGAAAATCTTTTTCACTTCCTCGCGATAGAGTCGCGCACAGGAATGGCCGTCGTGGTCGCCCAGAATGATGTCCTCGAGCGGCGTGCCGTCCGCGCCGATCGCGGGCATGGCGTGCAGGTTCACGTGCAAGACGCGCCCAAAAGAATCATGCGCGGCCTTTAATTCCGTTTCCAGCGCGGCGTAATAAGGCTCATAATAATGCCGGATGCGGTATTCAATATCCGCAAGGGAAAGCGGTGCGGCGTACATTTTTTCGTTCGGACGCACAAGGTGGCGGATCAGGCCCATGCCGTATTGTACCCGTTTGGAACGATGGATTTCCCACGGGATATCCGTCTCGCACACTTCCGGCGAGAGATCGGACGGTGCGCGGTTCAGGTCGATATAGGCTCGGCTGGTCAGCGCGCGCAAAACTGTCGCGCCATGTTGTGGCGCGGAGGCGGTAAAGCGGTCGACATAGGAATCCTCGCTCTGGCGGATGTCTTCCAACGAACAGGCGAAGGCAAAATCCTCGGGCAGCAGGCTGCCGGAATGGGGGCTGTCCACCACCAGGGGGATGCTCGCCGCGTCGGGCTTTTTCAGGTCGAAAACTTTTGGATGAGTCGCGCTCATGCAAGGAGCTTAACATCCCCGGAAAAAACGGTCTACCGGGGCCGTTCATCGCAAGGAAGCGCATATGGTGCCTGGGAGAAGACTCGAACTTCCACGGCCTTGCGGCCACCAGCACCTGAAGCTGGCGCGTCTACCATTTCGCCACCCAGGCAAAAAAGGCTCTTGGTTTTAGCGGGCAGAATCGCCGCGTGTCAAGGAGAATGCCCCGCCTAGCTGTCGAGCCTGAATTCGTTTTTGATCGCTTTCAGATGCATATCGGCGCGGCACGGCACGGCGATATGGTTTTCCTCGGCACGGATTTCCTGTATCCGCTTGCGCAGGGACCGCGTCATGTCGGCATCCTCGGTATCCGCCACGCAAAAGGCAATATCCGCCAGCGCCCCGTCCGGCGTCAC
>CBFGSX010000065.1:0-8175 GCA_965651535.1 uncultured Alphaproteobacteria bacterium
AAGGTAGCGAAATTCCTTGTCGGGTAAGTTCCGACCTGCACGAATGGCGTAACGATCTCCCCACTGTCTCCAGTGCAGACTCAGCGAAATTGAAATCTAGGTTAAGATGCCTAGTACCCGTGGTTAGACGGAAAGACCCCATGAACCTTTACTGTAGCTTTGCAGTGGCCGTAGAATAATCTTGTGTAGGATAGGTGGGAGGCTTTGAAGCGAGGGCGCTAGCTTTCGTGGAGCCAACCTTGAAATACCACCCTGGCTTATTTTACGGTCTAACCTCCACCCGTTATCCGGGTGAGGGACCCTGCATGGTGGGCAGTTTGACTGGGGCGGTCGCCTCCTAAAGCGTAACGGAGGCGTACGAAGGTTTGCTCAGGCTGGTCGGATATCAGCCGTCGAGTGCAATGGCATAAGCAAGCTTTACTGCGAGACGTACATGTCGAGCAGTTACGAAAGTAGGTCATAGTGATCCGGTGGTTCCTCGAGGAAGGGCCATCGCTCAACGAATAAAAGGTACTCTGGGGATAACAGGCTGATCGCGCCCAAGCGTCCACAGCGACGGCGCGGTTTGGCACCTCGATGTCGGCTCATCACATCCTGGGGCTGTAGCAGGTCCCAAGGGTACGGCTGTTCGCCGTTTAAAGTGGTACGTGAGCTGGGTTCAGAACGTCGTGAGACAGTTCGGTCCCTATCTGCCATGGGTGTTGGATACTTGAGAGGAGCTGTCCTTAGTACGAGAGGACCGGGATGGACATACCTCTGGTGTACCAGTTGTTCCGCCAGGAGCATCGCTGGGTAGCTACGTATGGAAGAGATAACTGCTGAAAGCATCTCAAGCAGGAAACTCGCCTCGAAACCAGGTATCCCTATCAGAACCGTGGAAGACCACCACGTTGATAGGTCAGGTGTGGAAGCGCAGCAATGTGCGAAGCTAACTGATACTAATCGTTCGATCGGCTTGATACGCCGCCTTTTTCGGAAGGTGGAAAAAGCCCGCACAGCGGTAACCCGAAATTGCCGCGTGCTCGAAGATGTCTCAAACGAACATGATTTCTTCATTCACATGTTACGACGCAAACGGCGTTGTGATGATGTGGTGGTAATAGAAAGTCTGAAACACCCGATCCCATTCCGAACTCGGCCGTGAAAAGACTTTTCGCCGATGGTAGTTTGTCTTAAGACACGCGAGAGTAGGTCACTGCCATATCTTCACAACGCCGTTTTTCTTTCTCTTGATTTCATTTTGATTTTAAGCTTATAACCCTTTGACATTAGTCTAAGGGTTTTTGTTATGCCTGAAATCCAACCACAACGCCCGATTGTCGGCGTCATTCTTTTGCTGATGAAAGAGGGAAAGCTCCTTTTACAGCAACGCAAAGGAAAAGATGGGCTTGAAGGTTTTTATGCCCCGATAGCGGGTAAAGTCGACCAGTTTGAATGCCCCAGCGATGCCGCTATTCGTGAAGCCCAGGAAGAGGCGGGGATTGTCGTCGACAAAAACGATCTAAGCTTGGCCGTAACGCTGCATTGGGCCAATCGTCGCCGCGAGGATGTTGTCGAATTTTACTTCACGGCAACGAAGTGGCAGGGTGATCCAAAAATTATGGAGCCAGATCGCGCTGCTTCGATTGATTTCTATCCTGTTAAAAATCTTCCTGACAAAACGGTTTCCAGCATTCCGCGTGTTTTGGAGGCGATAGAAAAAAGTCAACATTATCTTGAATGGAGAGGAGAGCTTTGATGAATCCCCCACCCCAACGTCCCTTTGTCGGTGCGCATCTTGTGCTTATTCAAGACGGCAAGGTGCTGCTGATGAAGCGCACGGTCAAGGATTCCATGGAAGGCATGTACGCACTTGTTGCCGGCAAGGTCGATCAGTTCGAAAGCCCGCGCGCGGCGATCGCGCGTGAAGCGATGGAAGAGGCGGGATTGAAAATCGCGGCCAATGATTTGGATTTAGTCGTGACGGTGCACCACGCGAAATCAGATTACAAAGCCGAGAAACACGACGTGATCGAGTTTTATTTCGCGCCGAAAAAATGGGAAGGCACGCCCACCATCATGGAACCGCACAAGGTCTGCGAGCTGGAATTCTTCCCCCTCAATAACCTGCCGCAGCCTCTGCCTGATGGCGTGAAATTCGCCCTGAAGGCCCTCGATGGCGGCCCGCGATTCGTTGAAAACTGAAAAATATCCGATTGTTTTATATGTAAAAATTAAAACATGGCTTCCGCTTGGGTTTTATGTCATTTTACAACCCATCAGGAGAGTCCGATGACCCATTCACATGAAAAACAGACCGCGCCGCTTTACCATCTTTTGGTCAACATGAAAGGGACATTGTCCGTTTCGGGAGAGCCGAATACGGCGCTTTTGGCAGGATTGGGGCATATTCAGGAAAAATACAATGCGCTGGCCATCCATCTGATGTTTGACGGAGACTCGTCGCCTTATCGCGATCCCGCCGCACGCGCGGAGCTGATCGATTCCTATATCGCCCCCGCACATCTTTCGACGGAAACTATTTTCGCCGATGGCGTGTTCAGGATCGCAGCCGATGAGGCGCCGCTTCAAATCAATACGGCCCCCGCTTGCGATTACAGCCTCGCGATGGGAGAGAAGAAGATTTACGGCTCGAAAGCCGAGGCCTATAAAAAACTGGCTTATTTGTGGAAGGTTTCTTTCGAGGATATGGGCTTTGTCGACAACAACAAGGCTTTCCGCGAGGTGCCGACCCGTTTGGGTATCCGCAGTTTCAGGGCAAATGAAACGGAAAAGATTGAAAAAACCGTCTCAAATCGTCTTGAGGCAATTAAGAACGGCCATGTAAAAGCCTCGCATTTTATGTTTTAGATCTGATCGGTTCGCGGAACGGATTGCGGCGTCTCAACCAGAGACGGACGGGTCTTTCAAAGGCACGATGCGTTAAGTCTGATATCCAAAGAATTAAAAAGACCTGACAGGTGAGAAAAGACAATCTCAAAAGGATGTTTTTTCCAATCAAGATTTCAAGCGAGACAAGTTTTGTTACGCTCATCAGCAGGATGAACTGCATCAGGTAGAGCGCATAAGAGGCCCTCCCCCAATAGGAAAGAAAGCGATTTACCCGGGAAGGCCTGCTTTCTCTTTTCCATGCCTGCGCATAAAGCAAGAGCGTCAGCAGGGGCAGGAGAAAAAACTCGACGTTTTTGTGCAGGAACTGTCCAAGGATTAAAAATAAAACAGCCAGAGAAATACGGCGCCACGGCAGAGATTCTCCCCATCCTCTGCGGTAAAGATGGCAGGCTATCACGCCGATGCCGAACCCGCTCAGGATACGAAAAACGGCATAAGAAATCCGGCTTTCATACGCAAGAAGCGCGTGGGCAATCGGCGTCACAAGAAACAGGGTAACGAGAACCGAAAAAAGAAAAGCGGTTTTGATCCGTCGGTGCAAAATTATAAAAAACAGGGGCGATAGAATATAGGCCAACCATTCGGCGCTGACGGCCCATGCAAAATGATTCCAGCTGACGGTGGCTGGAATCTGCCAGGCCGAAACCATGAAAAGATGCCCGATAAAGGAAGAAACCCCATAGTGCTCGGGCGTGTTGATCGTCTGCTTGCCCAAAGGCGCCAACACCACCATCGCCAGAACAAGAAGCAGGGTCAGAAGATGCAGAGGATAAAGCCGCGCGGCGCGGTTCCATAAGAATTCAGCATAGGTTCTGGAAGAAAAGGGGCGCAGGCGGTCAAAATAATGGTGCGTGATGATAAAGCCGCTGAGGATAAAGAACAGGTCGACCCCATAGCTGCCGTAACGCATGAGAGTGCTCAAAAACCTCGGCACAGAAAAAAGGACTTCAATCTGGGGCGATAGATGCAGCAGCAAAACCCAAAACGCTGCCAGAGCGCGCAGGCCGGAAAGGCCGGGAAGAAAAGGCGTTCCCGTCATTCGACTTTCTGGGAAGGGAGCCGCCGCATCATCAGGATCATCGCATAAATATATAAAGCGGCGATCAAAGGCGTCAGCCAAAAGGAAGCCTGATGACCCAGAAGGGACAGCAGGATGGTCAGAACCGTCGGCGGGGTCAGGGCCAATGCGCCCAACCGCATTCGTGCCTCGAAAGCATACTCCTCGCGCAGGAACGCCGTCACGGTATAGGAAATCAGGGCGACACCGAACATTTGAAGAAGATACAGAAAAAACTGGCCAATGGCGAGGACGGGAAAGATCATCAGCAAGGCGTAAAAATATTGCCCGGAAAAGAATTTTTCCAGCATTTGGCGGTTGACGATAAAATTCTTGTCTTCGCCGATTGGCGAAGACTGCAACCCGTGTTTTGTCTTGATGATGATAAAATCGCGCCCGACCCCAAACAGCAAATCCGGTACATTGTGAAATTCATTCTCGGCGCGCTCGGTGTCGATCATGATCCGCCCGATCTCATATTGGATTTCGATCGGTCCTTCGGGGCCGTTGCGGATGAAGACCTCCCCATGTGTCACGCGTATTTCTGGCAGCTTCTCAAGAAGCTGCGGCAGCATCGTCGTCTGGAATCGGGTCAGGGCAATGCCGATGGTAATGACCATGAAAAACGCCATGATCCATCCCATAACGAACGCGTAAAGACCCGCAATACCCTTCCATTCCGACAGAGCTTCGCGGTATTGCGCGGGATCGTGGAACGAGCGGATCAGGGCGCGAAAATATTTTTTCATCAGGCCGCTTTTTTCTGTGCGCGGTCGATGGCCTCGAGGATGACCTTCTCGGCATCCGCCGCGTCTTTCCAGCCGGACACCTTGACCCATTTGCCTTTCTCGAGGTCTTTGTAGTGCTCGTAGAAATGCTGGATCTCGGCGATCAGCTGTTCCGGCAGGTCTTTATAAGATTTGATATTCGCGTAGTGCGGATAGGTTTTCTCGTGCGGGACGCAGAGAATTTTTTCGTCGCCGCCGCTTTCATCCTCGGTCATCATATAGCCGACGGGACGGCAACGGATGACAGACATCGGGAAAAGCGGATAGGGGCATACGACCAGCACATCGACCGGGTCGCCGTCATCGGACAGCGTGTGCGGGATGAAGCCGTAATTGCATGGGAAGCGCATCGAGGCGGTGGTGATGCGGTCGACGAACAGCGCGCCGGAATCCTTGTCCACTTCGTGCTTGATCGGGTGGCCGCCCATCGGAATTTCGATGATGACGTTCACATCTTTGGGGGTATCTTTGCCGATGGCGATTTTATCGAGAAGCATGGTATTTTTTCCTTTATCCGTTGATGTTTTATCGTGGCGGAACGAATAAATTTTGCAAGAGTATAATTCCATGGTTCTCGGGCTTGTCCCGGGAACCCATAAAGAAAATGGGCCTCCGGAACAAGTCCGAAGGCCCGGAAATTAAAAACTGAAAAGAGACTACTCGGCGGCGACGGATTGGGCCGCATCGTCCTTGGGCTGTTCGCGGCCATCGACCATGCCACGACCGGCAGTGCGCTCGAAAATACGGGCGGCTTTGCCCTGACGGTCGCGCAGATAGAACAGCTTGGCGCGACGAACCTTGCCGCGGCGCACGACCTCGATCTGGTCGATGCGGTTCGAGTAAAGCGGGAACACGCGCTCGACGCCCTCGCCATAGGAAATCTTGCGCACAACAAACGAGGCATTGATCCCCGTGCCGCTGCGGGCGATGCACACGCCTTCATAGACCTGAACGCGCTCGCGGTTGCCTTCTTTCACCTTGACGTGAACTTTCAGCGTGTCGCCGGCGGCGAAATCGGGAATCGTCTTGCCTTCCGAGAGCTTGGCGATTTGTTCTTTGTTGATTTTGTCCAGCAACTTGCTCATGACGCATTTCCTTCTTTTCTTTGGTGCGACGGGGGCCGTTGCGGCTCTCGGACGCGAAAACTATTTCTTGTCGGCTTTGTTCGGCCGGAGCTTCTCCCACAAGGCCCAGAGATCGGGGCGACGTTGCCGGGTGAGGGCTTCGGACTGTTCCTGCCGCCATGCCTGAATCGCGGCATGATGGCCGGAGGCCAGAACGGGCGGAATATCCCATATTTGACCGTTTTTGTCAATCCATTTTGCCGGGCGGGTGTAATGCGGATATTCCAGCAGGGGCTGGCTGAAACTCTCTTCGTTAAGGGTCTCCGAGTTCCCCAGAACCCCCGGTAAAAGCCTTAAAACAGCCTCCAAAAGGGCCATGGCGGCCACTTCGCCCCCGGCGAGGACGTAATCGCCGATACTGACTTCCTCGATGCCATAGGCCTCGAGCACGCGGGCATCCACCCCTTCATAGCGCCCGCAAAGCAGGGTCAGAGCCGATTCGGCGGCCAATTCTCCCGCCAGCGTCTGCGTTAAGGTTTTGCCGCGCGGGCTGAGATAGATTTTTCGGCTCGGATCGGGCAGGGCGGTCAAAGCCGCCTCGACCACATCGGGTTTCATCACCATGCCCGCCCCGCCGCCGAAAGGCGTGTCGTCCACCGTCTTGTGTTTGTCCGTGGCGAAACCGCGTATATTCACCGCGTTGAGTCGCCATAGCCCGCGTTCCAGCGCATCGCCCAGAATGCTGTGCCCCAGGGGGCCGGGGAACATTTCGGGGAAAAGGGTCAGGATATTGATCTGCATGGCCCGACCTTAGGCGGCGGATCATGGCCGGACAAGAAAGAAGATGGATAAGAAAAGATTTGACTTTGCATAAAATTGGTGTATTTTATCTTCTGTCTTCCTTTTACTTTTCTCAAGGATAAATCAAAATGCCAAAAGACAACGGAATTCTTATTACCAAAGAAGAGGCAGCCATCAAACGAGCCGATTTGATCGAGCTCTTTCAAAAATTTTCCAGCAATAATCTAACGCCTGTCGAGAGAGTCGTCAGAACTCTTGAGACAATTCACGAGGACAAGGCCGGTGTAGATGTCGAGCCGAGTGATATCGTAATGGGCTATATCAACCGCGCCCGCCATGCGGATGCAAAGCCGTCTTGAAGAATAAGTTTTTGAAACACAAAACCCCCGCCGAAGCGGGGGTTTTGTTTGCGGGATCGTTTTTTTAAAGATCAAACGCAAATCGTTCTTTAACCAGATTGCGGACTTCTTCTTCGCTACCAAAGGATTCTTTGAATTTTTCTTTGGCGATTTCGATGTCATTTTTATAAGGGTGGTTATCAAAGGGGTTTGTATCCAGATTACCGTAAATGCTGCCGGGATAGCCGAAGTCATGCGTCACAAAGTCGCGAGGGCTGACCACCATGTTTTGGTTGCGTACGAAATCCACCACGCCAACTTTGTGCAGCGGGATTCTATCGGATTGGACAATAAAGCGGGCCTCTTTGATCGGTTCGTCGTTGTCGTAATGGCCGTCGCCATTCACATCACGGATCACCACGCCAAGTTCATCCAGATATGAATCCACGCCTTGCAACACCACCGTCACAGAGCTGTCACCGTTATCATAGGCTTCCATAAATTGCGGATGATCGCTCATTTCGATGCGGTGTTTGGCTTCCTCGTCGGCCATCAGGCGCGGCGCGTAATACAGCTGGGCCTTGCTTGCCGTGGTGGCAAGGGTTCCTGCCGTGACAAGAAAAAGGGTGTGAAGAAGTTTGGACATGGCAGCCTCCCGAGTTGGAATTGATAGAGGGATGTTATACGGAAAACATGACGGGTTCAACCCATCAAGACGGTCTATTTCTTCGCGGGTTCGTCCAGAAGGCCGTAGGGCAGGCAAATCGTGATGTAGTCGCCCTTTAGATCGACGGCGCGGATATTTTCCCCAGTATAAAGCAGCAATTCGGTCTGGGGCTTTTCCAGCTCTTTTTCGCCATCATGGACGAATACGATGTCGAAGGCGTTGTTCGGGCCGACCTCAATAACGTTGACAACTTTGCCCAGCACCGTGCCGCTTTCGTTCTTAACCGTCAACCCGATCAGATCGCGGATGTAATATTCGTCTTTGCCGGGTGGCGGCAGGTCGGCGGCACGGGTGAAGAGTTTCGTGCCGCGCAGGGCTTCAGCCGCCGTGCGATCGGTTACGCCTTCGACCGTGCAGAGGAAATCGTTTTCCGATGCGCGCCCGACTTTGAGCTTGTATTGTTTTGATCCGTCAGCGTTCAAAAGCGCGCCGTATTGCGTCAGCGATTCCGCCTGTCCCGAATGGGCATGGACGACGACCTGACCGCGCAGCCCGTGGGCGGCGCGAA
>CBFGSX010000066.1:0-8072 GCA_965651535.1 uncultured Alphaproteobacteria bacterium
GCAAGCTTGGTTTCATGGCCGTAAATCAGCGCGCCGACACCCGCCGGGCCGCCGATTTTATGCGCTGAAAGCGTCACATAGTCGATATCGGTTTTCGTCAGGTCGATCGGCAAACGTCCCGCTGCCTGCACCGCGTCGCAATGAAACAGCGCGCCGTGTTCGGCACAGAGCGTTGCGATCTTGTCGACCGGCTGGATGACGCCCGTTTCATTGTTCACCCACATCACGGAAACAAGTGCTTGCCCGTCTTTTTTCAATTCCTGCGCGAGGAATTCCAAATCGATCAACCCGTCGCGATCCACGGGAATCATCGTTGCATCCTTGCTGTCCAGATTTTCCAGCACGGATAAATGCTCGGTCGCGCAAACAAGAGTGCGCGCAACAAGTGCGCCGTTCAAAACCGTCGCATTGGCTTCGGTCGCACCCGAAGTGAACGTCACATGGGTCGCCTCGCAATTGACCAATGCCGCGACATGGCGACGCGCTTCTTCAATTTGCTTGCGCGCCTCGCGGCTATGCGCATGAATCGAAGATGGATTGCCGACGACATCAAATGCCCGTGCCATGGCCTCGCGCGCTTCGGGCAGAAGCGGCGCGGTGGCGTTGTAATCGAGATAAACGGACGGTTTTTCCATGGCAGGCAGCATAAAGCGTGCCGTCCGCCTTGGCAAAGCCGGAGTCGCGCTCAAAAACATAAGAATTATGGAATATTAAATATCGGAAATACCGCCTTTTTTTCAGGGTTTTAGAGCGATTTTCCTTGACCGGATAGTTAAAAATTGGTTACATACCCCGACTTTTGCAAAGGGCTGTGTTTCCGCAGTTTTCTTTCAAGCACTTCCCGCGCTGAGTCGCTTTAGTTCATCATCTCGTTCTTTTTTGTCAGGAGTGTTCGGAAATGCCAGAAATCTTGTTCAACGGTACCGCAGGTCGCCTTGAGGGCCGTTACACCCCGGCAAAATCCCCGAATGCTCCCATTGCCGTGCTTTTGCACCCTCACCCGCTCCATGGCGGGACGATGTTCAACAAGATCGTTCACCTGATGAACCAGGCCTTTGTTGCCAATGGCTTTGCCACGATGCGCGTCAATTTCCGTGGCGTTGGAAAATCCCAAGGCCGCTACGACGAAGGCATGGGCGAGCTGGCCGATGCCGCCTCGGCGCTGGATTGGATGCAGGCCATGCACAAGAACCACGGCCCCATCTGGGTCGGCGGTTTTTCCTTCGGCGCCTGGATCAGCATGCAGCTTTTGATGCGCCGCCCCGAAATTTCCGGCTTCGTCTCCATCGCGCCGCCGTCGAATTTGTACGATTTTTCGTTCCTCGCCCCCTGCCCCTGCGGCGGTTTGGTGATCCAAGGCGACAAAGACGGTATCGTGCCGGAGAAATCCGTCGCCGAGCTGGTTTCCAAGCTGCGTCAGCAACGCGGCAAGCTGGCGATCGACTACCGCGTCCTGCCCGAAGCCAACCATTTCTTCAAAGATCAGGACGACGCGCTGCTCGACCATCTGACGGATTACCTGCGCATCACACAGGAATACAAGCTCGCAGCCGAGTAAGCTTATTCCACCATTTTCCCGACCGGCTCGCCGCCGAGAATGTGAAAGTGCAAATGCGGCACTTCCTGGTGGCCGTGCGCACCGGTATTAGCAATCAGGCGATAACCGCTTTCTTTAATCCCCAGCGCCTCGGCCACCTTTGGCACGGCGCGCATCAGGGTGACGATCTCGTCATCTTTTGCGCTTAACCCGAATACGGTCGCATCCACATATGCCCCTTTGGGGATAATCAGCGCGTGAATTTTTTTCTTCGGCTGGATGTCATGAAAAGCCAACACTTGGTCATCCTCGTAGATTTTCTTGCACGGGATTTCACCACGGACAATCTTGGCGAAGATATTGTTCGTATCATAAGGCATATCAGGTCTCGATCGGTTGCGTCTTGGTGGGAAGCGGACGAATAA
The DNA here is from genome assembly GCA_965651535.1 of uncultured Alphaproteobacteria bacterium. Classification (GTDB taxonomy): domain Bacteria; phylum Pseudomonadota; class Alphaproteobacteria; order Micavibrionales; family SZUA-601; genus JAQGJA01. Next base: position 1,963 of record CBFGSX010000066.1, read on the forward strand.
TCTTGTGGAAATAATAGCCCGGCACGGTGCGCTCCTTGACCAGCGCATAAAGCGGGTTCATGCCCCATTGTTCATAGCCCGATTTCTTGAACAGCTTGATCGCGTCGCCTTGGGTCTCGCGCACATCGAGATTGAGCACGTGAAGCCCCAAATCCTTGGCGCGTTTTTCAACCATATCCAGAAGCATCTGGCCCAGACCCTGCCCGCGCGCCCAGGGTGCAATGAAAAAACCCGTTACCTGCGCAGAGAAACTTTGCGCCTGGTTATTCAACGGCGGGCGCATTAATTGTGCCGTTCCAACCACGGCCTTGTCCATGCGGGCGATAAACAAATCGCGCTGTGGCACGGCAACGACGCCCTGCCAGTAACGCTGTAGGGCTTCGCGCTCGGGAACCTCGACCCAGCCGAATCCACCGCCCAACTCGATCGCAGCGACCGTCGCGTCGCACAGGTCAAGCATATCCCCCTTGGTCAGCGCCTCGACGCGCTCGACGGATAATTCATGTGATTTCTTTTTTGCGTTCATGCGTTCATTCTAGCCTGCCTATACGTCCTGACCAGAGGCAATCGGCGCTATTTTCCTGCGCGCCGCAACATAATCAGGAAAGACCCGCCGCGCGTGCGTGGATTTTCCGTCACGTGCAAAATGCCCGTCTCTTCCTCGAGCCACAAAGGAAGCTCGCGGCGCAATTTTCCGGTGCCGCGCGCCGGATCGCCACGCCCCGTAATCACCTCGATGCAGCGCCAGCCTTTTTGTCGCGCCCGCCCCAGAAAACGGCGCAACGCCGTATGCGCGCGCTCTGCCGTCATGCCGTGCAAATCGAGCGTCGCTTCGACGGGGATTTCCCCGCGACGCAGTTTCACAGCACGCCTTTCCGGCAAACTGGCCTTGACCGCGGGTGCAGCGGCAATTTCCACCTTGCGAGCAGGAGGACGGGCTTCTACTTTGCTTTTGGACGCGACAGGCGGCATGGTTTTCGTCCGCCCCTTGATCGGCTTGACCGAGCGCGCCACCTCGTCCCAGATTTTGCCGTCGTCCTGCGTCATGTCTTTACGGTAAAAATGGTGGTCAGGGCGCGTTTCGCCCCTTATAATATGACGCTAGACAAGGAAAACCCTTCTGTAAAGATGACTGCGCCTTTGCCCCGCGAAACCGACCCGCTCGATTGCCCCCATATTCTGGTGGTGGACGACGATACGCGCCTGCGCAATCTGATCGGTCGTTATCTGGGGCAGAACGGCTTCGTCGTTACCGAGGCCGAGAATGCCGCCGTCGCGCGCGGCTTGCTCGACGCCCTGTCTTTCGATGCCGTCGTGCTGGACATCATGATGCCCGGCGAGGACGGCATCGCGCTGACCCGTTCGTTGCAATCGAATGGATTCAAAACGCCCATCCTGTTGCTGACCGCCAAAAGCGAAGCCGAATCCCGTATCGAAGGCTTCGAGGCCGGGGCCGACGACTATTTGCCCAAGCCGTTCGAACCGCGTGAGCTGGCGCTGCGCCTGTCGGCCATTCTCAAACGCGCGCGCAGCATGCCTGAGCGTGCAAAGGATATGCGCCTGAGTTTCGACGGATGGGTCTATGACTCTGCACGCAACCTGTTGTCGCGCGGCAGCGACGTCCAGAACCTGACCAAGGCCGAGGCGACACTTCTCAACGTCATGAGCACAAAACCCGGTCAACCTTTTCCGCGCCACGAGTTAGCGAGGCTCGCCGGCCTCGACGGACAGGAACGCACCATCGACGTGCAGGTGACGCGCCTGCGCCGCAAAATCGAACCCGATGCCAAGAAACCGCGCTATTTGCTGACGCTGCGCGGCGAAGGCTATGTCCTGCATACGGATTGACGATGAAAAAACATCTGAAACTGCCGCAGACGCTGATGGGACGCTCAATGCTGATCCTTGTCACGCCTCTTTTTCTGACTCTGGCGATTGGTATTTTCGTCTTTTTTGACCGCCATTGGAGCACCACCACGACGCACCTGAGCAACGCGCTGGCCGGGGAAATCGCTCTCGTTGCCGACGCGTGGGAACGCGAAACCGATGCAAAGGACAGAGGAAATCTCATCACTTCTGCGACACGCCATCTGGGCATGGACATCACCTTTCACGCAAAAGACGATCTGCCCAAGACCAAGGAACTGAACGTCCCGTTCCTGACCCCCTCGCTCAAGCAATCGTTGCAACGGTTGAACCGTCCATTCTCGGTCGCGCAGGACGAAAAGATCGTCATCATCTCGGTCAAGACGAATGACGGCGTTTTGAAATTTCATGTATGGCGCAAACGCCTGTTCAGCACGACAACCTATGTGTTTCTGCTTTTTATGGTCGGATCGGGGCTTATTCTTTCCGTCGTCGCCGTGATCTTCATGCGCAACCAGATCCGGCCCATTCATAAATTGGCCATCGTCGCCGCGCATTTCGGCATAGGGATCGACACGCCGCATTATCGGCCTGCCGGCGCACGCGAAGTGCGCCGCGCCGCCGAGGCCTTTATCGAAATGCGCGACCGCATCCGCCGCCAGATTCGCCAACGCACGGATATGCTGGCCGGAATCTCGCACGATTTGCGCACGCCGTTGACACGTCTCAAGCTGCAACTGGCCATGCTGCCCAAAAACATCGACACCGAGGCGATGGAGGATGATATCGCCGCCATGGAAAAGATGATCAAAGGCTATCTCGACTTTGCGCGCGGCGAAACGATGGAAACATCCATGCGTTGCGATATTGTGCAACTGCTTCAGGAATCTTCAGAATTTGCGCGTCGGCAGGGCTTGGATGTGCATCTCGACCTGCCGGACACCGCCGTGATGGCTACCGTCCGGCCCCAGGCCTTGCAGCGCGTTTTTAGCAACATCCTTGAAAATGCACGTCTATATGCCCAAAATTCGTGCCGCATTACGCTGAACAAAATGGCACGCGGGATCGAGATTCTTTTCGACGATGACGGCCCCGGCATCCCCGAGGATCGACGCGACGACGTATTCAAACCCTTTCACCGTCTGGATGAATCCCGCAATCAGGACATCGAGGGCACGGGCCTCGGCCTGACCATCGCCCGCGATTTGCTGCAATCCCATGGCGGTTCAATTTCTTTGGCCGAGTCCCCGATGGGTGGCCTGCGCGTCATTCTTGAAATCCCCTTGTGATCCCATGACAAAAAAGAAAACAGATAAACCGAAAACCACCACCAGCCGCAAGGCGATCCGCGTCAAGGCCGACCGCAAGCGCACGGAATCCTCGCGCCGCTGGCTGGAACGGCAGTTGAACGACCCCTATGTCCATCAAGCCAAGGCCGACGGCTATCGCGCGCGCTCCGCCTATAAATTGCTGGAGATGGACGACAAGCTGAAATTTCTCAAGCCCGGCGCGATCGTGGTCGATCTGGGCGCCGCGCCCGGAAGCTGGTCGCAGATCGCCGTCCAGCGCCTGAAAGGAAAAGGCCGCGTCATCGCCACCGATATCCTGCCGATGGACGAACTACCCGGCGCGGAATTTCTTCAGGGCGACTTCACCCAGAACGATGTGCTGGAAAAGCTTTTGGAAATGGTCGGCGGGAAAAAAGTCAATGTCGTCCTCTCGGACATGGCGGCCAATACAACGGGGCAGAAATCCGTCGATCACATCAACACGATCTATCTGGTCGAGCTGGCATGGGATTTCGCCCAACAGGTGCTGGCAAAAAACGGCGTATTCATTTCGAAAGTCTTTCAGGGCGGGACGGAGAAAAACCTGCTGACCGAACTGAAAAAGAACTTCACCAGCGTCAAGCACGTCAAACCCTCGGCCAGCCGCAAGGAATCGCCGGAATTATACGTCGTCTGCACCGGCTTTAAGGGCTAGATATTTGTCAAGCGCCTCTTTGTATGCGCGGAACAATGGAATGGCCAGCGGATCGTCATAGGGATTGACCTCCGGATGCCATTGCACGCCGACGCAAAACCCCTTGGCGTCCGTCTTGCGGATGGCTTCAATTGTGTCGTCTTCGGCCACGGCTTCGACCGCCATCCCGCGCCCCAACCTGTCCACGGCTTGCGTATGCCAGGAATTGACACGCACGCGCGGCGTCTCCGACAGGCTGTCAAGAAGGCCGCCCGCCATCAGCACGATGTCGTGCGCGGGCAAAACGCCGTCATCATAGGAACAATTTTCCACCGGAATATGCGTCATACGTCCCGGCACATCGGTGACATTTTGAAAGAGACTGCCGCCGAAAGCGACGTTCATCTCCTGCATCCCGCGGCAAATACCCAAAACCGGCATTCCGCGCTCGACCGCGCCGCGGATCAGATTCATCGCCGTATGGTCGCGCGGCGGATCGTGTTGATCCGGCGTTCTCGTATCTTCCCTGTAAAGCGCCGGATGCACATGGGCGCGCCCGCCGGGCATCAACAACCCGTCCACCCGATCCAGAATCGCCTCGGTCAGGTCGTCGCGTTCGTCCAAAGCCGGGATAATGAACGGAATGGCATGAAAAAAATGCCGCACCGCCAGCACCGCCGTAGTGCGTGCGGCGTGGAACAGGCGCTGATCCGCCTGTTCGTGCCCGGCCTGAATGCCGATGACGGGGAGCATATTTTTATTCATTTTTCATACTCTTACGATTTTACACGGGAATTCTTTGTTCCGTCTTAAGACTTCCTCGGCTATTCTGGTGCAAATCCAGAGGCTTCCATGTCGCTTCCCGAGAATGACCGTATTTTGCCGGAAATTGCCCTGACGTTCGACGACGTCCTGCTCGAGCCTGCGGCCTCTGCCGTTATGCCCGGCGAGGCGAAACTCGCCACGCAATTCAGCCAGAATATCGCTCTCAATATTCCCCTCGTCTCGTCGGCCATGGACACCGTGACGGAATTCGAAATGGCCCTTGCCATGGCGCGCATGGGCGGCATCGGCGTCATCCACCGCAACATGGCGGGCGGAAAGCAATCCGACATGGTGCGCAAAATCAAAATGTATCAGACGCGCATCATCCGCAACCCGATCAGCGTCACGCCGGAAACATCCGTTGCCGAGGTTCTCGACCTTCAGGCGCGCTATCATATCTCGGGCATCGCCGTCGTTGAGGGCGGGAAACTGGTCGGGATTATCACCGCGCGCGACGTGCACGAAATTCAAAACGTCGAGCAGCCTGTTTCCGCCGTCATGAAAAAAGAGGGACTTGTTACCCTGCTTGACACGGCCGATCCGGACGACGCCTATAAATTGATGGACGAAATGAAGGTCGAGCGCATTCCCATCGTGGACAAAAACGGCCGCTTGACCGGCATGGTCACCAAAAAAGACAAGATCAAGGCTTCGGAATCGCCCTTGGCCGCGCTGGACGAGCATGGCCGCCTGCGCGTGGCCGCCGCTATCGGCACCGGCACAGACCATTTCGACCGCGTGGAGATGCTGATCGATGCGGGAGTGGACGCCATCGTCGTCGACACTGCCCACGGCCACAGCAAACCCGTCCTCGACATGGTCACGCATATCCGCCGCCAGCGCAGCGGCCATGTCGACGTCGTCGCCGGAAACATCGTCACGACCGAGGCCGCCTATGCGCTGATCGATGCGGGCGCGAACGCCGTCAAGGTGGGGGTCGGCCCCGGCTCCATTTGCACCACGCGCCTTGTCGCAGGGGTCGGCATGCCCCAGATTTCCGCCGTCATGCAAGTGGCCGAAGTCTGCGCCATGCAGAAAATTCCGGTCATCGCCGATGGCGGCATACGCGCCTCGGGCGATATCGCCAAGGCGCTGGCCGCCGGAGCCTCCAGCGTCATGCTGGGCTCGATGCTGGCGGGAAGCGATGAAACGCCTGGCGAGATTGTCGAAAAGAACGGCCAAAAGGTCAAAGCCTATCGCGGCATGGGCTCGGCTGGTGCCATGGCGCAAGGCTCCGCCGACCGTTACGGCCAGAAAAACGCGGCGAAATTCACGCCCGAGGGCGTCGAAGCAACCGTCCCCGCACGCGGGCCTGTCGCCGAGATCGTTGCGCAACTGGCGGGCGGCATTCGCGCCGCCATGGGCTATACGGGATGCGCCACGATCGACGAGCTGCGTACCCGGCCGCGCTTTATCCGCATTACCAACGCAGGACTGCGCGAAAGCCATGTCCACAG
>CBFGSX010000067.1:0-7654 GCA_965651535.1 uncultured Alphaproteobacteria bacterium
ATATCGCAGGTTTTGCAATGGACGCAGTTCTGGGCATTGATCTGCAGGCGCGCCGCGCCGTTTTCGGTGACGATCTCATACACCCCCGCCGGGCAATAGCGCGTCTCGGGGCTGTTGAAGATTTTCAAATTGGTGTCGATGGCCTTGGACGGATCGCGCAATTTCAGATGCGCCGCCTGATGCTCGTCATGGTTGGTGTTGGACAGATAAACGCTCGACAGCCGGTCAAAACTCAGCGTGCCGTCGGGCTTGGGGTATTCGATGGGCGTCACCGCCGCAATCGGCTTGGTTTGTTTGTGATCGGCGTGTTGCTTGAGCGTCCACGGGCTGCGCCCGCCGGTCAGGGTTTCCCACGCGGCATTGAGCAATCCGGCAAAAAGCCCGTAATGAAAACCGGGGCGGATATTGCGCACGGCATAAAGCTCGCGCCACAGCCATGACGCCTCGATCTTTTTCGGATAGGAAATGCAAATCTCGCTGGCGTTGGGCGATTTCAGATGCGCGGCCACGGCTTCGGCGGCGATCATGCCCGATTTCATCGCCGTGTGATTGCCCTTGATCTTGGGGACGTTCAAAAATCCCGCGCTGTCGCCGACAATGACCGCGCCGCGCACCGCCAGTTGCGGCAGGGATTGCACGCCGCCCTCGGCCAAGGCGCGTGCGCCATAGGAAATGCGCCGCCCGCCTTCGATGTGTTTGCGGATTGCGGGGTGTGTTTTCCAGCGTTGCATTTCCTCAAAAGGCGACAGACTCGGGTTGGCGTAATCGAGGCCGACGACATAGCCGACGGAGACAAGATTTTCACCGTAATGGTATAAAAACCCGCCGCCATAGGTCTGGAAATCCATGGGCCAGCCGATGCTGTGGACGATCAGGCCTTTTTTGTGGCGTTCGGGCGCCACTTCCCAGATTTCCTTGACCCCAAGCCCGTAGGATTGCGGGTCGCTGCCGTGGCGCAGATTGAATTTTGCGATCAGCGTCTTGGTCAGCGATCCGTGGCATCCCTCGGCCAGCACGGTCTGGCGCGCGTGAATTTCTACGCCCGGCGTGAAACGGTCGGTCGGGTTGCCTTGTTTGTCGCGGCCGACATCGTTCGTGGCCACGCCGATCACGGCGTTTTTGTCGTTGTAAAGCAACTCGCTCGCGGCAAAGCCCGCGAAGATCTCGACGCCCATGGCCTCGGCCTGGGCCGCCAGCCATTTGCCCAACTCCCCAAGGGAAATGATGTAATTTCCCTTGTTGTGCATTTGCGGCGGGGTTGGCAGGCGCAAGGCGAATTTCTTTGTCAGGAAATAGAATTTATCCGCCTTGGCCTCGGTCTTGAGCGGCGCGCCGCGTTCTTTCCAGTCGGGAATTAATTCATTCAGCGCGCGCGGCTCGAACACCGCGCCGGACAAAAGATGCGCGCCGATCTCCGCGCCTTTTTCCAGCACGCAGACCGACATCGCGGGATCGATTTGTTTCAGGCGGATCGCGCAGGACAATCCCGACGGGCCGCCGCCGACGATGACGACGTCGTAGGGCATGACGGTGCGGTCGGGGCGGACGGGTTCAGTCATAAGATTTTCATTATATCGAAACAATTCTTACTTATTCTTCAAGACGTGTTGCCGCGCCGCAAGGCTTTGAGTCCCGAAATGCGGGATTCTATGTTAAAATCCGGAATAGAATGAGCGATTTCATCCCCCTCGACCCGAACGTGACGCGCCCGAAAATCGGGCTGGCGCTGGGGTCGGGACTGGTGCGCGGCTGGGCGCATCTGGGCGTGTTGCGCGCGTTGATCAAATACGGATTCACGCCCGACATTATTGCGGGTACGTCGGTCGGCGCGCTGGCGGGCGCGGCCTATGCGACGAACAAGCTCGACGATCTCGAGGATTGGGCGCGTTCGCTCAACCGCATGAGTATCATGAATTATCTGGATCTGCGCCCGAACCGCGGCGGTCTGATTGGCGGCAAGGCATTTTATAAATTGATGCGCGAGCATTGGGGCGACACGCTGATCGAGCAAATGCCGATCAAATACGTCGCCTGCGCCGCCGACATGGTGACGGGCCACGAGGTCTGGATCCGCAGCGGCGACCTTGTGCAGGCGATGCGCGCCTCGTTCGCGCTGCCCGGCGTGTTTCCGCCCGTCAAATACAATACGCGCCTGCTGGTTGATGGTGCGTTGGTCAATCCCGTGCCGGTTTCGGCGTGCCAGGCTTTGGGCGCGAATATGATTATCGCGGTCAATCTCAACGGCGACATTGTCGGCCGCGCGCGCAAACCGGGGCAGAGCGTGCCGACGGTGATGGGTTTCGATCCGATGAAAGATACCGCCGTCAACGCCGATCCGGGCGGCGTGGCCGGGACGGCACGCAAATTATTCCGCCGCGACGAAGCCGCCGCGCCCAGCCTTGTCGGCGTGCTCGTGTCGGCCTTGTCGATTATTCAAGACCGTCTGGCGCGCTCGCGTCTGGCGGGCGAGCCGCCGGATGTATTGATCGTGCCGCGCATCGGCCATATCGGCCTGATGGAGTTCGAGCGCGTCGATGAATTGATCACGCTTGGTGAGGAAGCGGTCGAGGCCATGCTGCCGCAGCTGCGCGACGCGTGGCAGGTCTTGTGCGTGGACAGTTTTGCCGCGACCGATCCCGGCCCCGACGGCGCGACGTAATCACAGCCTCTCTCAGCTTGTCAGTTCCCCATCCTCTTGCTAGGCTTGCCGCATGACGAAAAAAATTCTGGTCACGGGCGCGGCGGGTTTCTTGGGAACGCATCTTTGCCTGCGTCTTTTGGGCGAGGGTCATACGGTTGTCGGCCTCGACAATTTTTACACCGGCTCCAAGCAAAACCTGGCCCTTTTGGAAAAGCACAAGAGTTTCTCCTTCCGCAAGGCCGATGTGCTGGAAAAATTCCCGGATCTTGCCGCCGACCGGGTCTATCATCTGGCCTGTCCAGCCTCGCCGCCGCAATACCAGCGCGACCCCCTTTATACTTTTCGCACCAGCGTGACGGGATCGTTCAATGCGCTGGAATTCGCCCACGAAAAAGGCGCGCGCATTCTTTTGGCCTCCACCTCGGAAGTTTACGGCGATCCGGAAATCTCGCCCCAGACCGAGAGTTATCGCGGATCGGTCAACACCACGGGGCCGCGGGCCTGTTACGACGAAGGCAAGCGCGCCGCCGAGACGGTTTTTTCCGATCACCGCCGTATGCACGGCACGGATATCCGCATCATGCGCATTTTCAACACTTATGGCCCCTATATGGATCTGGGAGACGGGCGCGTCGTGTCGAATTTCATCGTGCAGGCTTTGCGCGGCGAGGATATCACGATTTACGGCGACGGGATGCAGACGCGCTCCTTTTGCTATGCCGATGATCTGATCGACGGGATGGTGCGCCTGATGGAAGCGCCGGATCCGGGCGGCCCCGTGAATATCGGCAACCCGGACGAGTTCACCATGCTCGCGCTGGCTGAAGCAGTGCTGAAAAAGACGGGCAGCGCGTCGAAAATCGTCTACCGCCCGCTGCCCGAGGATGATCCGAAACAGCGCCGCCCCGATATTTCCCGCGCGCGTGCGGTCTTGGGCTGGGAGCCGAAGATCGCGCTCGATGAGGGATTGAACAAAACCGTGCCGTGGTTCAAGATGGCGCTGGAACAGAAAAAAGGAGAGGTCGCATGACCCTTGCCACCGCCCCGGCCGCCGCGCCGCCATCCTTCAACATCGTGACCGACCTGCCTTCGACGGCCGAAATCATGGCCTTGGTGCAGAAACAGCGCGCGCAAAATCCGATCGTGGAAAACCTCTTTACCATGGTCGATAAGGGCGAGATCGCGCTCCCCAGCGGTGCGAAAGCGAAATTGAACGCCGCCGCGCCGACCGCGCAGCAGGCGGCCTGGCTGTTTTATCTGGTGACGGCAATCCGCCCGGTCATTTCCTATGAGACGGGCTTTGATCAGGGTCTGGCCGCGGCGCTGATGACGGCGGCGCATATGGTCAATGGCGAGCATGGCGGCCATGTGCCGATTCAGGACGACGCCAAAAACGTCGAGGGCGGCATCGGCGCCAAGATTTTCAGCGAATTGGGCCTGACCGGCTATCAGATCATGGAGCACGAACCGGCCCACGTCCTGCCACAGCTTTTCCTGCAACGTCTGGGACAGGGGTTGCGTCTGGTTTATTTCAACAACGCGACCGCCAGCGACGAACAGATGATGGAATATTACTATATCAACCAGATTCTCAACGAAGGCGGCGTTCTGGCGATCAACACCGCGCACACGGCGCGGCGCTTTCTGGTGGATTACCTCAAGGAGAACCGCCACGACTATGCCGTGCGCGAGTTGGATTGCGGTCTGACCTTGGTGCAAAAGCCGGTTACCGGCGCGGTCATGGGCGATATTTTCTCGGTTCGGCACTAGCCGAAATTTTCCGCCATCATCTGCGCGAATTTTTCCTCGTCGATGTGAAAATCGCCGAAATCGGGCGTTAGCCCGCGATAGGTGCGCACGATCGGCCCGTCCATGCTCAGATAGCGCTGGTTTTTCTGTGCGGCGGCGGTTTCATAGAAAGGCGGGCGGCGGTTCATGGGGAAAAGCTCGAAAATGGTCGTCGTGTCGTTTTCCATGAACGCCATGTTCGCAAAGGCGGCGCCGTGCGGCCCCAGAAGCGCTTCGGCCTGGCTGTAAATTTCGATCTGTTCGCGCAGGGTTTTGCCCGTATTGTTGATTTTTTCAAATCCGTATCGTTGCGCGATTGCATAGACGGCTTCTTCGTTGATCAGGCGGCGGAATTTTGCACCGTCGCGTGACAGGAAATAGCGCTTGCCGCCGGGAGCCTTGATTTTGTCGGCGCAAAATTTATCGTGAAGCCATTTGACGGCAAAAGGGTTCTCGTTGGGTTTCATGTATCGGGGCGAATGATCTTTTTCCATCGGCCGACCGGGCAGATACGGGATCAGGACTTTGTCCAGCCGGATATTGCGGTGCTTCGGCACGCGGATCAGGCGGTCTTCGCCGATGCCGAGCAGGGTCAGGCTTTCAAGCTGCGTCTGCGTGATGTTGTCGCCGATGAAAATCGGCAGTTTTTGCAATTCCGGGTGATCGTCAAGAAAACTCAGGCGCGGCAGATAATCGAACAGCCAGTGATAATAATTTTCCACGCTCCCCAGATAAATCCCGTATGGATCGAACGGAATGGGGTCGTTTTCAGGGCGGATCAGCGCCTTGCCGTTGATCCCGCAGCCCATCAGGAAACGCTCATCCGTGCCGGTAAAGCGGTGATTCAGCCAGCAATCATGATCGGTATAATAAACCGTGTCGGTCGTAAAACAGTTGATATGCTGCGCCTCGAAAAGTTTGACGGCGGATGCCTCGTCGACGGTTTTGAAATTTTCGTCGGCTGCGTCGGGGTGGTCGAGACTTTTGACCGCCAGCACCGAAGCGTCCGGGATCATGGGTTTCCCCTGTATCAGAGACTGGATGGTGGTCATGTTTTTCCAGACGACCGGCATCATTTTCTTCGTGTTCGGGGATTTTTCAAACGCGGATAAAATCGGGGGTAGCTGTGCGGAAACCGACGCGACATCCTGCGAATAGGCGGCGATGACCAAAAGCCCGACGCGACAGGTCAGGTTTTCCGGATCGGCCTTAATGGCCTTTTGATAATAGGTCTTGGCTTTTTCGATATCGCCCAGCTCTTTGTAAAAGCGGGCGATATTCGTCAGAACGCCGGAATTGTTCTTGAAGGATTTTTCGATGTCCAGCCCGTGCGCGAGGCCTTTTTCAAACTCCCCTCGGTTGTAAAAATTGTCCAGAACGCACATCTGCGCGTTGACGTCGCGGGGATTGATCTGCACGGCTTTTTGGGCGCACTCCATGGCGCGCGCCAGATCGCCCAGCGCGTTGAAGCTGATGCCCAGACCCGCCCAGGCCTCGGCCATGTCCTGTTTCAGGCGGAGGGCGAGGTTGAATCCCGACAGAGCCTTTTGGAAATCGCCCTGCAACAGATAGCTCTTACCCAAGGTATAAAGCGCGACGGGGTTTTCCATCTCGGAGCTGGCCCAAAGCGCGGCGGCCTGAACGGCGCAGGGGTGTTTTTCAAACCGGTCGAGAAAGCGTTTGGCGGCGGTCACGGCATCGGCGGTCTTTCCCTGTTTTTTCAGGTCTAAAACGCGTTCGATTTCCCATAGAACTGGGTCTTTACTCATGGCTTTTCCCAAGGCATTCTGTGCCCTCACAAGTAGGCTGAAATGATTAAGTTAACCTTACGGATTCTGGGTCTGGCGGCGCTGCTCTGGGGCGCCGGTTTCGTCCTGTATGCCGTGACGGTGTTGCGGCCTGCGCCCTATGACGGCCGCGCCGAGGGCATTGTCGTGCTGACGGGCGGGGACGGGCGCGTCGAAGCGGGCCTCAGTTTGCTTGCGGCAGCCAAGAGCGAAAGGCTGCTGATCTCGGGCGTGCATCGCGACGTACGGGTGGGCGAGATTCTGGCGTTGAACAAAAAACCCGCCGCGCTGGCGGACAAGATCGAGCTGGGCTTTGCGGCGCAGGACACGTTCGGCAATGCGGACGAGACGGCCGGGTGGATTGCGCGGCACGGCATCCGCTCGGTGATCGTCGTAACCGCGCATTATCATATGCCGCGCGCGCTGGTGCATCTGGGTGCGCGTCTGCCGGAAGTGGCGCTGTTTGCCCATCCGGTGACGCCGAAGATTTTTTTCGAATCCGGCTGGCATTTCCGCTTCGAGCCGTGGCGGCTGTTGCTGACGGAATATAACAAATTCATCCTGACCTATCCCCAAATTCTTTTATTGAAGGTCGAATAACATGATGTGGCGTTTGCGCGGCCTTTTGTTCAATGTGTTTTTTTACGGCTGCACCTTCGTCATGTTGACGATTTGCATTCCGTTCTGGTTTGCGCCGCGCAACTGGCAGCGCCGCATCCCGCCGGTCTGGCTGGCGGTGGTGTATTGGATCGAGCGTTATATCCTTGGTCTCGACTATGTGGTCGTGGGCCGCGAGAACCTGCCGCCGCCGCCTTATCTGGTGGCGATGAAGCACCAGAGCGCGTGGGAAACGATGAAGCTCTATGATCTTTACGGCAATCCGGCCATCGTGCTGAAAAAGGAGTTGATGGATCTGCCGCTGTGGGGCCGTTACGCCAAGGCAATGGATATGGTGCCGGTGGATCGTTCCAAAGGCGCAGAGGCGACGCGTTTCATGGTTGAAAGCGCGAAACAGGTCTTGGCCGACAAGCGTCCGCTGGTGGTATTCCCGCAAGGCACGCGCGTGGCGGTGAGTGACAAGCGCCCTTATAAATTCGGCATTATCAAACTTTATGAGGGGTTGAATATCCCGATCGTTCCGGTGGCAATCAATGCGGGCGTGTTCTGGCCGCGCAACGCCTTTTGGAAGCGCGGCGGCAAGATCACGGTGGAAATCCTTCCCGCCATTCCGCCGGGACGCGACGGTAAACAGGTCTTTGTCGAATTGCAGGAAATCATCGAAACCCGTTCGGACGCGCTGGCGCAAGAAGCGCAAAAACAGATTCAGTAAACGTATTGCGGGGTTTTGGGGCCGTTCGCGACTTCGTTCAGATAGTCCAAAGGCTTTTTATCCGCGCCAAAATTTTCCTGCATCGTAGAAAGCAGAACAAACCTGTCT
>CBFGSX010000068.1:0-7586 GCA_965651535.1 uncultured Alphaproteobacteria bacterium
GACGCCGCATAAATAGAAAACCTTTCACAAAAACCCGGCACAAGTGCCGGGTTTTTTTATGCTTCCGCGCGGGGCGCGTTTTCGCAAAGCTCCGGCCGAACCGAGGCGTATTCGTAAAAAAGCGGCCAGTATTTTCCATGACCGTAAAAACGGTAACGCAAAGCGGATTCGCGCTGAAAGCCCGCCTTTTCCATGACTTTCCACGAGCCGGGGTTCTCGGCGACGGCGGCGCCCTCGACACGGTGCATCTTCAGCGTGTCATGGGCAAACGCCGTGACGGCTTTCAACGCTTCGGTCATGTAACCATGACCCCAATGAGCGGGATCAAGCCCGTATCCGATACCGACCACGCCCGGAAGAGTTAGTCCCTTAGAATTTTTCTCCGGCCAAAAACGGATGTCGCCGATCACCGCTTTGTCGGCACGTTTCAGGATCGTCCAGATATATTGTTCGCGCGGAACTTCCTTGTTCATTTCGACCCATTTCAGGACGCGGGCGCGGTTTTCCTCGGGCGAACGTTCGTTGGCCAGAAATTGCTGAAACTCTTTTTTATTGGCGTAGTGTTCAAATGCTTCGGCATCCGCTTCTTCCGTCGGGCGCAAGATCAGGCGGGGGGTTTCGAGCGTGGGCATGGAACAATTCTAACAAAGCCATCCTTCCCGCGAAAGCCTCGAATCCAAACCCCTCACCCGCTCGCGCTGACGCACTCACGACCTCTCCCTCAAGGGGAGAGGTTTTTTATTAGGCTCCCTCTCCCCTTGAGGGAGAGGGTTGGGGTGAGGGGTAAAGAAAAACCCCGGTTTTGACACCGGGGTTTTGTCGTGGACCCCGGATCAAGTCCGGGGTGACGATGAAAATTAGAAGTCGTCCGCCAGAACCGCTTCGTGCTGGTAGTCGGTGACCTTGGTCTCGAAGAAGTTCTTTTGCTTCTTCATGTCGATCTTTTCAGCCAGCCACGGGAAGGGGTTGCGGTCTTTGGGATAGCGGAACGACATGCCCAAGCCTTCCATGCGACGGTTGGCGATGTGCTGCATGTAGTCGACGAACATATCGGCGTTGAGGCCCAAAATGCCGCGTGGCAGCACGTCTTTGGCGTATTGAATTTCCAATTCGACGGCCTCTTGCATGATGCTGACCAGCTTCTCTTCCATTTCCTTGTCCCAGATTTCCGGGTATTGCTCCTTGATCTTGTTCAGGAGCATGGTGCCGAACTGGATATGGATGCTCTCGTCGCGCAAGGTATATTGAATCTGCTCGGCGATGCCGGGGATCTTGTTGGACATGCTGAGCAGCATGGCAAAACCTGAGAAGAAGAACGTGCCTTCGCAGATGATCCAATAGATATAGGCAGCAACGAACAGGTTTTTCTTGCCTTCGAGCGTACGCGTCTCGAAGTTCGGATCGTTGAGATTGGCGGTCGAGCGCATCAGGAAGTCGTCCTTCGCCTTGATCGCCGGGATGGTGGCATAGGCTTCGTAAACTTCACCGATATCAAGGTCGAGCGCGTCGCAGATATAGACGATGGTGTGGTTGTGCAGGCATTCCTCGTACATCTGGCGGGCCATGTACTGGCGGCATTCGGGATCGGTAATCCACTTGGCCAGAGCCATCAGATTGTTCGACACCAGCGATTCCGATCCGGCGAAAAACCCCAGGCAGCGCTTGATCACCAGACGCTCATCCTCGCTTAGGACGTCCTTGGCTTTCCAGCTTTGGATATCCTTGACCATCGGAACCTCGGTGGGCATCCAGTTATTGGCGGCCCCTGTGATATACAATTCCCATGCCCATTTGTTGCGATGGGGGAGAATCTGGTTCACGCCCTCGGTTTCCTCACCGAGGATATCACCGGTCTTGACCAGTTTCTTCGGGGCGTTGTCATTATTGGCCATGGTCGATTTCTCGGGCGCAAGGGCGGCAACAGGTGCGGTCATGGGTCTCTCCTCTTATTTTTTGTTTTACTGGCAACCGACGCATTCGATGCCGTTGGTGTCGATATGATTCATCGCGGCGGCGGGGGCGGCATTGGCCGTCTCGCGCTTGGCGGCGATGATCTTCTCGATCTGGCCGGAATCCACGGTCGACTTCTCGATGCGGCTGGCGGCTTCGTTGCGCAGGTAATAGGTCGTCTTCAGGCCCAGCTTCCACGCATATTCGTAGATGTCGTTCAGGTTCTTGAGGCTGGTCTGGTTGTTATACAGGTTCAGCGACATGCCCTGATCGATCCATTTCTGGCGGGCGGCGGCGCACTCGAGCAGCTTGAGCTGGTTAAGGCGGAAGGCGGTTTTGTATTTCTCTTTGATCGCTTGCGGCACGATCTCGTCACCGAGCAGCGACAGATCGCCGTCCACATGCTTGACCAGGGCGACCATGTCTTCGTCCCACAGACCCAGGCGTTTCATGTCGGCGACGAAATGCTGGTTCACAACGGTGAACTCGCCCGACAGGGTCGAGTAAACGTAGAGAACGCTGAAATCCGGCTCGATCGATTGCGAGCAACCGGCGATAAAGGAAATCGTCGCCGTCGGCGCGATCGCCATGGTCAACGCGTTGCGCATGCCGTGCTTGGCGACGTGTTCGCGCACCACTCCCCAGTCGAGCGTTTCCTTGGCCTCGCCCATGGTGATGCCAAACTCGCCGCGTTGCTCCATCAGCGATTTATAAGTGTCGATCGGGAAGATGTTCTTCGACCAGTTCGACCCCTGATAGGATTCGAACGTGCCGCGCTCCTTGGCCAGTTCGCTCGAGGCCAGAATGGCGTGGTACGAAATGAACTCGTAAACCTGATCGGCCAATTTCACGGCTTCGGGGCTTTCGTAATTGACGCCCATCATAAAGAACAAATCCTGCCAGCCCATCGAGCCCATGCCGATGAAGCGGTGGCGCATATTCGACTTGCGCGCTTCCTGGGTGGGGTAATAGTTCAGGTCGATGACGTTATCCAGCATGCGGATGGTCGATTTGACCGTCGCCGCCAGCTTGTCCCAGTTGATCTCGGCATCCTCGACATGGGAAGCGAGGTTGATCGAGGCCAGATTGCAAACCGCCGTCTCGCCGACTTCGGTCTTGATGCCTTCGACGTATTTCGACGGCTTGGTGTGCTCGAGAATCTCGGTGCAGAGATTCGACGAATGCACCACGCCTTCGTGTTGCAGCGCATAGCGGATGTTGGACGGGTCCTTGAAGGTGATCCACGGGTGGCCCGTCTCGAACAAGGCGCGCAGCATTTTCTTCCAGAGGTCTTTGGCATTGCGCTCTTCGAAGACGCGCAGCTCGCCGCGTTGTCCTTTTTCGACATAGGCCCAGTAATGCTTCTCGAACGTCTCGCCATAGGTTTCATGCAATTCCGGCGCTTCGTTCGGGCTGAACAGATACCATTTGCCGTCGGTGAAGACCTGTTTCATGAACAGATCGGGAATCCAGTTGGCGGTGTTCATGTCGTGCGTGCGGATGCGCTCGTCGCCGGTGTTCTTGCGCAGATTGAGGAAGTCCTCGATATCCCCGTGCCAGGTTTCCAGATAAGCGCAGCCCGCGCCTTTGCGCTTGCCGCCCTGGTTCACGGCGACCAGAAGATCGTTGTAAAGCTTCCAGAAGAAGACGGCACCCTGATTCTCGCCGTTCGTGCCTTTGATATAGGAATTGCGCGAACGCAGCGGCGTCATGTCGAAACCCAAACCGCCCGCGTGCTTGGATTTGCGGGCTTCCTGCCACAGACCGTCGAAAATGCCGTCGATGCTGTCGTCAAACGTGTTCAGGTAGCAGCTGGAGAGCTGCGATTTCAGCGTCCCGGCGTTGAACAAAGTCGGCGTCGAGGACAGCACGTCGAACGAGGACAGTTTCTTGTAGAAATTGATCGCGGCTTCTTCGCGGTTGGCTTCCTTGAGGCTCAGGCCCATGGCCACGCGCATGAAGAAGGCCTGCGGCAGCTCGAGGCGCACCTTGTCCTTGGTGTGGATGAAATAACGGTCATACAGCGTCTGCACGCCCAAGTATTGAATGTGGTAGTCGCGGCTGGGTTGCAGCGCGTCAGCGAGGCGGTCGAGGTCGAAATTGGCCAGCTCGGCATTGACCAGCTCGAGCTTGATCATCTTGCGGAGATTGTCTTTGAAGAACGTCTTGTAATTGGCGAACCAGAAATCCGGCTCGCTCGGCCCCATGACCTCCTCGTACAGCGTGAAGAGCAGCAAACGCGCGGCGGCGTAGGAGTAATTCGGCTCGAACTGGATGCGGCCGCGCGCCGAGTTGATCAAAGCCTGATCCAGCTCCTTGGTGGAGATGCCCGGATAGATGTCCATGCTCGCCTTCATGATAATTTCCGAGGCGGCAACGTCCGAAAGCGGCCCGAAAACCCCCTGATAGCCCTCGCAAGCCAGCTGGGCGCGGCGGTTGATCTTGTCGGCGACGAATTCTTCGGTTTGGCCAGAGCGCTTGGTCACGAGCATCTTGCGATTCTCCTTAGGGGGCTAGAAGATTGAACGGTAAGGAAAAAGCGAGAGGCTCGCCTAGGCTCGCGCCCGGGAAATGAATATGGACGAATCCATGTTTCACGTCAACCCTCGTCTACTACACTTAGTGTTTTATTCCTGCGATACCTACAAGATATTGATTAACGAGAGATTAAGAGTCAATCCATATCCCGTATGGAGTCGCAGGCAGATTTCCTATTACAAGCGTATTCGAGCACGCATTGCCACCCATTTTTCTGCCTTGGGGGCAAATAAATTCCTTGACCCTGCGCTTTGGGATTTTTGAAATTTTGAATCAGGTTTTCGGCAGCAAAAGAATCGGTTTTTCAAAAAGCGTCCGAATTCAAAAGCCTGCACCCCGTCGAGACGCCATAAAGCGATTCATGCCGAGTCGAAACGATAGCCGAAGGGCAAAAGCCGGGCCAAATCGACGACATCCGCGAGTCCATTTTTGCCACGATCAAGGAAAACAAGGGTGTTTTCATCGGAAAATTCCGAAATGGTCTGACGGCACAACCCGCACGGGCTGCGCCCTGAAATATCCTTGTCCTTGTTGGGTGTCGAAACAGCCAGATATTGGATGCGGCGGAAACCTTTTGCAGCAACATAATGAAGAAGCGCGCGCTCGGCGCAGATACCGGCGTTCAATACGCCACATTCGGAATTAGCCGCGCTGAAGATCTCCTTTTCACCGTCATCCGCCATGATCACGGCGGCCCCGACGGGAAAAGGCTTCGTGGAATAATTGTGATAGGCGCTTTCGGTTGCCAGACGCGCCGCGTCGATCAATTTTTTGATCGTCTCCGGTTCAACCACCGCCATGCGCGCGGGGATTTTCAGCCCCGGCACGACGAGTTGCCCGACCGGCGTTTCGGTGACATGATCGGGGATCAGAATTTCGGGCAGAGAGATGGTTTGCATGTCTCGACCCTAGCGCACAAAGACAAAATTGTCATCCGCTGAAAGGGTTTTGTCGAATTTATAGCCCCCCGCGTTAAACTTCTTGAGCGCCGCCGGATCGGTGATGTTCTTTTCAACGATATACCGTGCCATCATGCCGCGGGCGCGCTTGGCCAACAGCCCGACGGTCACAAGCTTGCCGTTTTTCTTTTCCTTGAAATCGCACTGAATAAACGGCGCGGCGAGTTTTTTAACATCGACGGCGGAAAGATATTCATTCGACGCACAACCCACAACGGCTTTGTGTTTATGTTTTTTGACAAGCTGGTTGATGCGCGCGGTAATTTCTTCGTTCCAATAATCATACAGATTTTTGCTGTCCCCAACAGCAAGCGCCGTCCCCATCTCGAGGCGATAGGGCTTGATGGCGTCAAGCGGCTGCAACACGCCGTAAAGCCCGGTCAGAATGCCGATATGGTTTTGCGCTACTTGTAATTGCCTGTCCGTCAGGGTTTTCGCGTCGAAGCCGATATAGGTGTCGCCCTGATAGGCGCAGATCGCCAATTCGGTCTCGGCCTTGGCGAAATTTTTGAAACGCGCGGCATTCAAATCCGCCAGCTTGTCGCTGATCGCCATCAACTTGCCGAGTTCCTTGGCGGTTTTCTTTTTCAACACGGCGGCAATCGCGTCGGCGCGTTTTTCAAAATGCGCCGTTGCCCCCTTGATTTTGGGCCGCGCGCCCTCGAACTTCATCGTCTTGGCGGGGGAGAGGAGAACAAAAACCATCGATTTATCCGTTTCAGAGGGTGCTTTTTTCCGTCGATGCGTTATATCTAGGGCATCTTACGGGATTTTTCCATGACGCGTTTCCTTTTTCTTGTTTTTCCCCTCCTGTTGCTTGCGGGCTGCGCCAGCCTGTCCGACGAGCCTGCCCCCCTTGCCGCCGCACAGACGCCGTCCTGGGTCGTCGCGCTGAACGATCCGCTTATCCATGAGCTGTCCGAAAAGATTCTGGGCCAAAATCTGGACATCGCCGCCGCCGAGGCGCGGCTGGCCGAGGCGCGCGCCCTGCGCAAGGTCGAGCGTGCCGATCTGTTCCCGCAGGTCGATATCGCGGGCTCGGCCTCCACCGGCAAGCGCCAGCGCAGCGCGAAGACGGGCGACCGCTTCGAAGCCGGGTTCGATGCGGCATGGGAGCTGGATCTTTTCGGCGGGCAGCGTGCCGCCGTCGATGCCGCCGGTGCGCGCGCCGCGATGGCCGAAATCGGCGTCGAGAACGTCAAGCAGATTGTCGTCGCCGATCTGGCCCGCGCCGTGACGGAATGGCGACTGGCCTCCGAACAAAAAACGGTGACCGAAAATCTGCTCAAGGCGCAGGACGCGCAGATTGCCATTTTCGCCGCCCGCGAGGAGGCGGGGCTGTCCGATGCGACGCTGACCGAGCGTGCCAAGGCGTCGCGCGCGCAGCTGGCCGTGCAATTGCCGCAATTTTCCGCGCGCGCCAATGCCGCGCAATACCGGATCGAACGCCTGATGGGCCTGCCACCCCATGCTCTGACCGCGCGCCTTGCTGCGGAAGAATCCGTGCTGATGATGCCGCCCAAAGCCGACATCGTGCTGGATCTTCCGGTTGTCGTTATGAAACAGCGCCCCGACATTGCCGCCGCCGAAAAAGCCATCGATGTGTCACGCGCCGAAACGCGCCAAGCCGAAGCGGCGCTTTGGCCGTCGATCAATATCGGCAGCTTTTTCGGATTGCAGAACGCCGCCGACGGCGCGCTGGGAAGCAACCCTGTATGGAACGTCGCCGGAACCTTGACCGCGCCGCTTTTCCGTTTCGGCAAATTGCGCGCGGCGATCGAAGCCGCCGAAGCGCGCGAGAAACAAGCATTGATCGCCTATCAGGCGACGGTGCTGGACGCGCTCCAGGAAGTGCAGACGGCTTTAAGCGATTATATGGGCGGGCTGGAAGCCGTGACGAAACAACAAGAAGCGCTGATCCGCCGCATGGATACGGTGCAGCTGGCCGAAGAACGCTTCACGCGCGGCATCGACAACATGACCGATCTGACCACCGCGCAGACCGAGCGCGAACAGGCCGCGCTCAACCTTGTGCAGCAAAAAGCCGAGACGATCATCGCCTATATCCGTCTGCAAAAAGCCCTGGGAATGCCGGTCAATGCGTATGATCGTGAAACGCCAGATGCAGCGCAAAGGCCA
>CBFGSX010000069.1:0-7383 GCA_965651535.1 uncultured Alphaproteobacteria bacterium
GAACGGCCCCGTTTCCGCCACCTGACGCTGCGCCAGTTCCAGCATCGGCATGATGGCCGATTGTTGGCGACCCTCGGGGTAGAGCGCAAAAATCTCTTTGATCTTTTTGAGGTTTGTCGCCGTGAAAGCAAATTCGGACGGCTGGTATTCGTGATGCAGCGTGGCGGTTTTCATGATTGACTCGAATGACGCAAAAGATGCGTCATTCTAGGCCGTTTTTTGCCTCAGGTGAAGGACCGAGTTACTCAGTAGCCCAGTGTCCAAGCATGGTATGGGCCCTTGATAAAGCGATTGGCCAGAACGATCTCAACGGCACAGACCTGCGCCGCCTCGATAATATCTTTTTCATCGTTCTCTTCGGCCACCAACATAACATTGTCGGGCTTGTGTTGTTTCACAAGATCATGGAAGTCGGAAATATCGCTGCCGCACTCAAGGAAATGACGGCTGACGGCCACGTCAATCTTTTCCAGATCGGTCTTGGTAACCCCCTGTTTTTCAATATGTTCTATCGATTTTGGTGTAAAGAAAACAGCGTATTCCATCGATCCGTATCCCAAGGCTAAAATTAAAAGGTTCGGACACTCTATCGGAGGATAAGAGGGGTTTTCAAGAACTTTTATACGGATTATCAAAATTTTTGAGTAATAAAATTATCTATCAATCTCGCCGAACACAATATCCAAGGACCCGATAATCGCCACGGTATCGGCCAGCATATGGCCGCGGGACATGAAATCCAGCGCCTGTAGGTGTGCATAGCCTGGCGCGCGGATCTTGCACTTATACGGCTTGTTCGTGCCGTCCGAAACCAGATACACGCCGAACTCGCCTTTGGGCGCCTCGACGACGGTATAGGTTTCACCCGCCGGAACGTGATAGCCTTCGGTGTAAAGTTTGAAATGATGGATCAACGCTTCCATGCTGCGTTTCATTTCGGCGCGCGGCGGCGGCGCGATCTTGTAGTCGTCCACCTTCACCCGGCCCGGTTTCATTTGTTCAAGGCATTGGCGGATGATCTTGTTGCTCTCGCGCATTTCCTGCATGCGGATCAAATAACGCGCATAGCAATCCCCCGTCTTGCCAACCGGAATATCGAACTCCATGCGGTCATAGACTTCATAGGGCTGACTCTTACGCAAATCCCACGCCACGCCGGAGCCGCGCAACATCGGCCCCGAGAAACCCCACGCAATCGCGTCTTCTTTGGACACAATGCCGATATCGACCGTGCGCTGTTTGACGATACGGTTACCCGTGAGCAACCCGTCCAAATCATCCAGAAATTCGGGGAAAGTTTCCGTGTATTCCCAGATATCATCAGCCAGACCATCGGGCAGATCCTGTGATACGCCGCCGGGGCGGAAATAATTGGCGTGCAGACGCGCACCGCAGACACGCTCGTAAAATTCCATCAATTTCTCGCGCTCTTCAAAGCCCCAGAGCGAGGGCGTGATCGCGCCAATATCCAAAGCGAAAGTCGTGATATTCAATAAATGGTTCAAGATACGGCCAATCTCGGAATACATGACGCGGATATATTGCGCGCGCTCGGGCACGGTGATGCCAAGCAGTTTTTCTGTCGCCAGAGCAAAGGCGTGTTCCTGATTCATCGGCGCGACGTAATCAAGACGGTCAAAATACGGCACGGCCTGTAGATAGGTTTTGTGCTCGATCAGTTTTTCCGTGCCACGGTGCAGCAAACCGATATGCGGATCGGCGCGGTCGACGATCTCGCCATCCATCTCGAGAATAAGACGCAGCACGCCATGCGCCGCCGGGTGCTGCGGCCCGAAATTCAGCGTATAGGGCTTGATAGCGGTTTCCGTGGCGATATTTTTTTCAGTCACGCAGATTTCTCCACTCCAGTTATTACTCAACGCACTTTTTTAACTTTATTACTGCCGCATTGTGAGCAACGCCACCCGCCCTGCTTGAATGCGCATATTAAAAACCACACAATTAACCAAAAACCCATTGTAACAAGAGAAAGAAGAAGATGAAGAATATGGTTAACCTTCTGTCGTTCTACTTTCTGAGGCG
Organism: uncultured Alphaproteobacteria bacterium; assembly: GCA_965651535.1. GTDB lineage: Bacteria > Pseudomonadota > Alphaproteobacteria > Micavibrionales > SZUA-601 > JAQGJA01. The sequence goes on from CBFGSX010000069.1 coordinate 2,044, forward strand.
ACTGGCAGACCTTACAAAGACCACTTTTGTACTCTAAAGCCATATGACTTTTCCTTCCAATTTATTTCTTCCCCTCCGGCATGAATTTCGGCTTGGCGGCTTTTTCGTCGCCGGGGAGCTGCATATCGGTCATGCCTTCCCATGGAGAAAGGAAGTCGAAATTGCGGTAATCCTGGGTCAGTTTGACGGGTTCATAAACGCAGCGTTTCTGTTGCTGGTCGTAGCGCAGCTCGACAAAGCCGGTCAGCGGGAAATCCTTGCGCAGCGGATGTCCTTCGAAACCGTAATCCGTCAGGATGCGGCGCATATCGGGATGGCCGGCAAAGAACACGCCATACATATCCCAGACCTCGCGCTCGAACCAGTTGGCCGTCGGATAAAGATCGGTGATCGTGTCGATGGGGGCTTCTTCATCGGTCGTGCATTTCACACGCACGCGGGTGTTTTTCGACAACGACAAGAGATGATAGACAATCTCGAAACGCTCCGCCTCTTCCGGATAATCCACAGCGGTAATGTCCATCAGCTGGTTAAAGGCGCATTTCTTGTCGTCGCGCAGGAATTTGATCGTCTCGACCAGCCGATCGCGCTTGACCGTCAGAGTCAGTTCATCCAGCACGATTGTGTGTGCGGCCAATTTATCGCCGCGCTTGGCCGCAATATGCTCGGCCAACAATTCCAGTTCCGTTTTCGGTTTTTCGACGACTTCGGCTGTCTCGACTTTATCGGTCATAGCGCGTATCTTCCCGCTGGATTTTCTTTTGCAGTTGCAAAATGCCGTACACCAGCGCCTCGGCGGTCGGCGGGCATCCGGGCACATAAATATCGACAGGCACGATGCGATCGCATCCGCGCACGACGGAATAGGAATAATGGTAATAGCCGCCGCCATTGGCGCATGACCCCATCGAGATCACCCAGCGCGGTTCGGGCATTTGATCGTATACTTTGCGCAAAGCGGGCGCCATTTTATTGGTCAATGTCCCGGCGACGATCATCACATCGGATTGGCGGGGCGACGGGCGCGGCACGACACCGAAACGGTCCAGATCATAGCGCGACATATAGGCGTGGATCATCTCCACAGCACAACAGGCCAGACCGAAGGTCATCGGCCACATCGAGCCCGTGCGCGCCCAGTCCAGAAGCGCGTCGATGGAAGTCAAGACAAAGCCTTTTTCGGTCAGCTCGTTATTGACCTTGCCGATAATGGCGTTCTGGACATTGGTGTCCGCAATGGGGGTTCCGATGTTTACTCCCATTCCAGCGCTCCTTTTTTCCACTCATAGATAAAGCCGATGGTCAGCACACCGAGGAAAACCACCATCGACCAGAAACCGAACAGGCCGATTTTACCCAAAGACACGGCCCACGGGAAAATAAACGCTACTTCCAAATCGAAAATCACAAACAGGATGGCCACCAGATAAAACCGCACGTCGAATTTGTCGCGGGCATCGTCGAAAGCGTCAAACCCGCATTCATAGGCGTCGAGTTTCTCTTTATAGGGACGCTGTTTGCCTGCCAGAAACGACGCCAGCAGCATGACCACCGACAGACCCGCGGCCAGGCCCAGAAACACCACCACGGGCAGATAGTTTTGTAAAAAATCGGCGGATGCGAACATCGACGAACTCCGAATGGATAATCTCGCTTTTCTTAACACATTTGGCCGCCGCCCAACAGGGGGTAAATTAACACCTTGCCATCTTATGGCATTATGGGTTTTGCGAGGATGAAAACAGACTTATACTCGAGTCATCATACGATGGGAGACTCCATGACGACGATCAAAACCCCCACCCGCGTGGCTGAGAAAGCGTCTCTTTCCTTCGCGGAATTTCAAAAAAAACAAAAACAAGCGCTTGAAAACCCCGAAAGCTTCTGGGGCGATCTGGCGAAACAGGAACTGGACTGGATCAAGCCTTTCTCGGTCGTGCAGCGCGGCGATTTCAGCGAACCCGTGAATATCGAATGGTTCCCGGACGGCGTGCTGAATGTCAGCGCCAACTGCCTCGACCGTCATTTGGAAAAAAATGGCGATAAAACCGCCATTCTTTGGGTGGGCGACAAACCGGACGAAGAAAAGCGCGTCACCTATAAACAGCTTCACGCCGAAACCTGCCGCTGGGCCAATTTGCTTAAGCATTACGGCGTCCACAAAGGCGACCGCGTCGTCATTTATTTGCCTATGATCGTCGAAGCCACCGCCGCCATGCTGGCCTGCGCGCGCATCGGCGCGGTGCATTCCGTCGTGTTCGGCGGGTTTTCGGCCCAAGCTCTGCGCGACCGCGTGCGGGATTGCAGCGCGAGCCTAATCATTACCGCCGATGAAGGGCTGCGCGGCGGCAAGACCGTGCCGCTCAAGGCCAATGTCGACGAAGCGCTGAAAGACGATCATATCGCGCATGTGCTGGTCGTACGGCGCACGGGCGCAAAAGTTGCCATGCAGCAAGGCCGCGACATTTACGTCGAGGATATCCTGCCGCAAATGCCTGATCATTGCGCGCCCGAGCCGCTGAACGCCGAGGATCCGCTTTTTATTCTTTATACTTCCGGCTCGACCGGAAAACCCAAAGGCCTTGTCCACACGCAGGCCGGTTATCTTCTTTGGGCCAGCGTCACTTTCAAAACGCTGTTCGACTACAAGCCCGACGATATTTATTTCTGCACGGCGGATGTCGGCTGGATCACTGGCCACAGCTATATCGTCTATGGCCCGCTGGCCAATGCCGCGACTTCGCTCATGTTCGAGGGCGTGCCGACCTATCCCGAAGCCGACCGCTATTGGCAGATCGTCGATCAGTATAAAGTGACGATTTTTTACACCGCACCGACGGCGTTGCGCGCGCTGATGCGTCTGGGCGAAAAATGGCTGGAAACGACCAAGCGCGACAGCTTGCGCATCCTCGGCTCGGTCGGCGAGCCGATCAATCCCGAGGCATGGATGTGGTATTTTGACAAGATCGGAAAAAAGCAATGCGCCATCGTCGATACATGGTGGCAAACGGAAACGGGCGGCCATGTTCTCGCCCCGCCGCCCTCCATGCCGGAAATGAAGCCGGGCATGGCCATGACGGCTTTCTGGGGAATCAATCCTGTTTTGATCGACACGCATAACAACACCATAGACGGCCCGGGAACGGGCGCGCTGTTCATCGCCAAACCATGGCCCGGCATGGCGCGCAGCATCTTTAATAACCACCCGCGCTTCATCGAGACGTATTTCGCGCAAGTGCCGGGGCTGTATTGCACCGGCGACGGCGCCGCGCGCGATGCGGACGGCGATATTTTGATCACGGGGCGCGTGGACGACGTGATCAATGTCTCGGGCCACCGTTTCGGCACCGCCGAAATTGAAAACGCCCTCGTCGCCCATCCCGCCGTGGCCGAGGCCGCAATCGTCGGCCGCAACCACGAGATCAAGGGCACGGGGATTTACGCCTATGTCACGACAAAAGAAGGCGTCGCCGTCTCGGACGAATTGAAAAAAGAATTGAACGCCCATGTCCGCAAGGAAATCGGCGCCATCGCCAGCCTCGACTGGCTGCAATGGGCGCCGGGATTGCCGAAAACACGCTCGGGCAAGATCATGCGCCGCATCCTGCGCAAGATCGCCGCCAACCAGATGGACGATCTGGGCGATACGTCAACGCTGGCCGATCCGGCCGTCGTGGAGGATCTGGTTAAAAACCGCGTGGCTTAGGGAAGAAACTTGTCTCCCGAAGCCTTGGCGTAGGGAGATGGCGCGAGTGACGGGACTTGAACCCGCGGCCTTCCGCGTGACAGGCGGACGCTCTAACCAACTGAGCTACACCCGCGCAAGGGTGTCTTGAGGCCCGCACCATAAGGATTCGGGGCGAGCCTGTCAATTTCTTTGGGTGGCCTGCCAACCCGAAGCCCGTAAGGGCGAAGGGTGGTGGGCGATACAGGACTTGAACCTGTGACCCCTCCCGTGTGAAGGGAGTGCTCTACCGCTGAGCTAATCGCCCTGCCAAGGAGGGTTTTTCTACAATCCACCGCCCCTGGAAGCAAGTTAATTCTCACCCTTATATTTTACATATTTTATTTCTAGGGTCTGGTTTTCAGGATCAGGCAAAAACCCCCACCCTGCTCCAGACGACTCGCGACATCAGACAACGAAAGCGGCGTCTCGTCCTCGGCATAAACCTCATAGTTTTTGAACTTCTCCAAAAGCATGGCGCTGGTCTGCCCGGGGTTCCGCCACAAATGGACATGAATGGAAAACAGCATGACAACGCCCGGAAACCCGGCGATATAATCAAGGGTATCGGCTGCGTCCTGCTCAGCCCCTTCGATGTCCATTTTGACAATGCTGGCTTCGCGCAACTTCATCGACTGGATGAATTCCAACATGGAGGTCGTTCTGACTTTTGTATAACCGTGCCCGATCCGTTTTGTCGAAGTTCCCTTTTTCTTGGAAGACCTTCCAAAAGTGACGATCTGGCCCGTCCGGTCGGACAGACAAAGCGGATAAAGATGAACGCGATCTTCGAGATAATTCCGGCGGCAGTTCTTTTTCAAAATTTGGAAATTGGCCGGATCGGCCTCGACAACGTGCACGCTGCGCGCATTAAAGGCGTAAGCCAGCAACATGGTCGGCCCGATCCAACCGCCAATATCGATGACATCCTTTTCCGGCGTGGCGTATTTCTGATAAAAAGCGAATGTCTCCGGCTCCCATTTGCCGCTGTCGAAATGATACCAGAATTCGCTCGGCTCCACATCGAACGCCATATCGTTGCAAATCACCCGGCGCGTGGAAAGAAAACGACGACGCGCCGCCTGCCGCAGGGGGTGCGTTGGAAGGCATTTGATCAGGACGTTGGATATTTTTTTAAGGGGCACTAAATTTCTCCAGCCCTAATCATCAAGGAAATGGACAGCCCCTGTCAACAAATCCAGCACCGCGCCTTTGATGATCAACTTGCCTTCGGCCACAAGCTGCTCGATCAGGCGGCTGGAATGGGCCAGTTGCCCGACCGAGGCGCGAACATTGGCTTCAACCGCCAGATCCAGCTTTTCAGCATGGGAAATATCGTCGCGCTGGGCGATACCGAAAATATGCGGGCGGATGCGGCTGACGATGTCGTGGATATTCTCGGACGGCACGCGCTGCGGGTTTTCGATATGGGTCAGCGTCGCGTCGATCGCGCCGCATTTGCTGTGGCCCATCACGACGATCAGCTGCGTGCCAAAGGTCAGCAAGCAATCGAGACGGGTAAGTGTTCTCTCTCTGTCTCTCTCTCTCTGTGTGTGTGTGTGTGGTGTCTCTCTCTCTCTCTCTGTCCCTCTCTCTCTCTCTCTCTCTGTCTCTCT
>CBFGSX010000070.1:0-7298 GCA_965651535.1 uncultured Alphaproteobacteria bacterium
CGGTGGCGGCGAACCACGCGCCGCAGATATAGGAAATCAGCGCAAGCAGGCGGGGGATCGGGTCGATTTCCTCGCCGACATTGCCGATCATTTCATTGGCGCCGCTGATTTGCGCCTGCGCGAAATCGGGCAGCACCACCATCGCCAGAGCGGCGAGGAAAAGAACAGCGCGGGTGCGAACAGACATCATGCGGCTAGTTTATACCCTGGAAAACAGACGATATCTGTGGTGCAAGCCGTTAATCAGGCGATTCTCCATCAAAATACCCTTTATGCATTACACCATAAAACCGCGTAAATTTCAACTAAAATTTTATGCAATTTTAGTGCTTTATAGCGATGGAAAAGCGGTTTGGATGCGGGTTCAGAGGCGTTGAAATATTAATATAGTGTGTATAATATGGTTTGATATTTCATATTTGAGGTCATTTTTTTATGAATAGTTTGAAAAAGTCCCTTTTTGGTTTAGGTACAGCGGTTATTTTGGCAGCGGGCTCCCTTTTTGAGGCAAAAGGGCAAGAGGCTCGCAAGGAAGCCGGGAAGACTGATTCTTACGGTGTGAATGAAGATGGTGACAAATATCCGCTGGATATCAGTGGTATGTGGAGCGGAAAAACCAAAGGTGGATTTGTTGGACAAATATACAAGTCAGAAGGGTCTTTCTATTTTGATCTCATACAAAAAGGAGACTCTGTATTTGGTTCGGTCTTTTCAAGTCATTATATGGATAGGATTGGAACCTATCGGATCGCGACAAGAGTTGGGGGCGTGTATAAAAAAGGAATCCTTGAGATCGTCACAACGGGATTAGAGGATAAGCATTCAACGACACCAGTTGTCCAAGGGAATAGGAAATATCCGGCGATGTATGGGTGGGATTATTATGGGGTAGTGGCCCATAAAGATGGAGAGGATATACTCCAATGGGAAGCAACACGTAAAAAAGATCCTCAGATGTTTATACGTGAGGGTGGCAAAATTACACGAGGAAAAGCGAGCACGCTCGGTTCATATCCTGTGCTTGCAGCGTATACTTCTGAAGTTGTGACATTTAAAAGAGTAAATCTGAGTGAAGGGAGGGTTGACAACAAGGAAAAATTCCCTGCCGATATAAGTGGGATTTGGACCGGGATTACCCCTTTCTCCTATAACCATTATGGTCAGCATGGGAGTGCTTGGACACCATTAATTCAGTTAACGCTTTTGCAAAAAGATGACTCCGTCAAGGGGTCCTATTTTCTGAAGTTTGATGTGATGAATGGGTTAGGCGTGTTCCAGATCCATGCGAACGTGAAGGGGACATATAAGAATGGCAATCTTGATGTTGTGACCACAGGCATTATTGAGAAGGACTCCTATACGGCGCGGAATGCATCCACAACCGGCCCAGTTGCACCAGATCAACGAAAAGGAACGACCTATGACCGCCGCATCACAGGAGAATTCAGAAAGACGCCGGATGGTTATGTGCTGGATGGCCTGACTTCCATTCATAGCCAAAAGGCGTTTCAGCATAGCGGGCTTCGAGTCAAATATGGAGCCGCATCCGAGCTTGTTGGTTATTCTTCCTCGCTCATCCCAATTTTCTCGGTTTTTGAAAAAACGGCGAGCGGTAAGGAGGAGACTACAAAAGCGGAGAAAAGAGAATCATCCATTTCAGGAGTATGGGAAGGAAGTTTTGCTAGACCGGATTATAATCTCTACAAGAAGTCACCGGGGAATACGGTATTCAGGCTTGAGATAGAGGAGGAGGACTCACACGTTCAGGGGGTGCTTTATGTTGAGCAAGGATGGAAAGGAAAATATCCTGCCAAGATTGTAACGACTGTATCCGGGACTTACAGAAATCAGGTTTTAGAGCTTAATGCCGATCAGCTAAACAAGGACAAGTCTTTTCTTTCCTCAAATTACGGAGCGCATGTTGCTTATGATTTTCATTTAAAGTTGAAAAGAGGTGATACAGACAAAAACTCTGTTTTGTATGGTTGGTATGACTATCGGTCGGCGGATTACTTTTGGTATGGGCGTGGCTCGGGAATCCAAACGTATGTTGAGCCATTGAAGCCGAAGAATCTCAGCTATAAGGCCAATGAGGCACAGGAGAACTTTGTTCCTGTTCTTGTTTATCTGAACAAAACGGATATTCTTTCAAAAGATAAAATGACTACGGTTTCTACTGATCGCAAGGAGGTGGTTAATGTTGTTAAAGACCAAACATTACACGGTCATGAGGAGAAGCGAGTAGCAATGCTTGTGGGTTTTGATAATCCCTATGAACAAAGAGAGATTGCTACAACGTTCAAAAATATCTTATTCATTGAACAAAAGACAGGATTCTTGACGCAGGACGACTCAATGAAGGTTGTTGCGTTGGGACAAGTCCTGCAAAAGCATGCTGATTGGAAAGTTTTGCTGTTTGGTCATACCGACTCACGTGGGGGCAGAGAGGCCCTAAAAGACCTTTCCAACGAAAGAGTGCAAAAAGTCGAACAGATGTTGACAGATATTTTTGGAGTTGATAGGCGGCGCATCTCGGGAGCTGGATTTGGCGGTGGAAGCCCTGTCGCGCCGAATGCCAGAGAGGAGGGCCGTCAGCTTAACCGCCGCGTCGAGATTACAATAATCCGCCCGCAGTAGTTGGATGCTTAGCGCGCTTCAATTCATAAATTGTCTTGTATCGAAAACGAAATTATCCGGGTTGCCGACAAAGGTTTCTTGGATTACCCCAACCAACATACCCCCATTGGCCAGTGCGGCGCCAGCGACAAAATGCGTCACCACCGCCGTCAGCGAGGCGTTGCCGCCGCCCTCGGCCATCATGCGCAGCAGGAACAATCCGCGCAGCACGCTGATATAGCCGACGATGCGCAGGAAGATGAACACGGCCCACAAGGCCTGGTTGGCGCGATCCGCCAGCGGGCTGGTGTCGTTGGTCAAAAGCGGGTTGCTGTGAATATCCGTCGTGCCGAAAAGCGAGCCCTGGATCGTGAACATCACATAACCGAAAGCCATCAGCCCCGCGGCGACGACGAAGGTCATCATGGTGCCCATCCCGCCGGGCGCCTGCGGCCCGTCCTGATTGGCCAGTGCCATGCGCTTGAGGCCGATGAACATGAAGATTGCGCCGGCTAGATAGGCCACGAAAGGGAGAAGGTTCTCAAGGAAAGGCCCGCCGAAATCAACGACAAAACGGCCCAGCGCCTGATCGAGGCCGTCGCCCGAAAACGTGCCGGCCGTAATGGTGACATGGTCTTGTGCCGTGACAAGGTCATTGGTCTCGCCGATTCCGCCGCCGCCCAAAGTGCGTACCAGCATATTGGCGACGGTCGGCGAGAGAATGAAAAACCCTGCGGCGCATAAGCGTAAAAAGGCGGGCATGACCGGGTTGCGGCCCGGATCGTCGACATGGGCGCGCAGCATTTGCAACCCGGTAATGGTGAAAAACGTCCCCAGCGCATAAGCCAGAAGCGACAGGAAGAATTGCAGCGAGATCAGCGAATCATAGACCGTATTGGTCATATCGCCCAGAGTTTGAGCCTGGGCCAGGGCGGCGTTCGGATTTATGACCAGAATCGCCCCGCCCAGAACCAGGGCTAACCCAAGGCGACATAAGTGAATCAGGCGATTCTTCATAAGGGATACCTTGGCCTATTAGAGCATATAAGCGCGTAAATTTCAACTAAAATTTTATATAATTTTAATACCTTGACGGAGGGTTAAGGAGTAGGGGGTTTGGGACAAAAAAAATTTCTTTTCCGGGCTTCCGGTCTTTGTTTTTTTCACAGGAAAAAGTGCTATATTAGGCGGAAGAAGTCCCAATGAAAGGAAACCCCATGCAAGTTATCGTTCAGGGCCAACATCTTGATGTTGGCGAGGCGCTCCGTGGCCATGTCGAAGAAAAGTTAACGGATACCTGCACCCGCTATTTTAACCACTCGATCCAGAGCAATGTGTATTTCACGCGCGAGGCAAGCGGTTTTCGCACGGATATTACCCTGTCGGTGGGGAATGGGATTCTCCTTAAATCCACGGCGAACGCGCATGATCCGTATCCGGCCTTTGATCAGGCCAATGACAAGCTTGTGCGGCAGCTGAAAAAATACAAGGAAAGACTGAAAGATCATCATGCCGAGCAAGGGAAATCGGCGTTGAAATTCCTTCCGGCCAACGAATACACCTTTGCCGACCGCGACGCGCTGGAACATGGCGAAGGCGGCGATGCGCCGGTCACGCTGGCCGAATTGCCGACCCATTTGCCGACTTTGGCGGTCGCGGATGCTGTCATGCGCATGGATCTGGCGGATCTCAATGCTTTCCTGTTCCGCAACGCCGCGCATGGCCGCCTGAACATGGTCTATCGCCGCAAGGACGGGAATATCGGCTGGGTCGATCCGCAGGACGGGGCTTTGTCCAAGGAATCCAAGCAGGAATCGAAGAAACCGGCCAAAAAACCGACAGCGAAAAAACCGGCAGCCAAAAAGACCAAGGCGTCTCCCAAAAAACCGGCAAAGAAGAAAGCTGTGGTTAAGTCACAGAAAACATTAAAAAAGTCCATGAAAAAAACGGCGCGCAAGCCCGTTTTGCCCAAGCCCAAGGCCAAAAAGACAAGCAAGGCCAAGCGTCGTAAATAGACATAATTATGAATTGACAGGAAGGGGGAATTGGGTCATAATTCCCCCTTCTGCGCGACCTCGGGCAGTATTGCCCGCCCGCGCCAAACCAAACGGTAGAAGAAACAACAAAGCTGCGTTTGACCCGATTGACCCAAAACGTCGTCCCCCTTTCCTTTACAACCCGAGGCTCGTCCATGTTCAAACCGGATGCGGTAGAACACCATTTGAAAGCCAGCAGCAAGAAACATTTGCTGCAACGCCTGTCCGATACGCTGGCCGAAGCCACCGGCCATGAATCGCGCGAAATTTTCGACCGCCTGTTCGAGCGCGAGAAGCTCGGCTCGACCGGCATGGGCGACGGCATCGCCATTCCGCACGCCCGCCTGCCGGGGCTTGACCGCGTTTACGCCGTCTTCGCCACGATGGGCGAGCCGGTGGATTTCGAAGCCATCGACGGCAAGCCCGTCGATTTGGTCTGCGCGCTGATGGCGCCGCAGGATGCCGGAGCCGATCACCTGACGGCGCTGGCCAAGGTGTCGCGTCTGCTGCGTTCCAAGGATTTCTGCACCCGCGTGCGCGGCGCCGATTCCAAGGATGCCGTGCTGTCGCTAATCATCAACGACGCCAGCCAGCAAGAAGCGGCCTAGCCTTTTTTCAAAGGATTCCTCGTCGGCGCGCAGCGCCTCGCTCGGAATGACAGGGTGTTAAAAAATCTCTCGAAATTTTTTTTGCAGTATGGCGTCGAGCTCTTCCATCGAGGCAGTTTTCCCCAGCGCGTGCAAGGATGTCACGCCGTCTTCGGCAATGCCGCAAGGCACGATGCCGTCATAATGCGATAGATCGGGATTCACGTTCAAAGAAAGCCCGTGATAGGTCACGCCGGAACGCACGCGCAACCCTAATGCTGCAATTTTTTTCTGCTGCCCGTCGCGGCAAGCGACCCACAAACCGATTTTACCCTCGCGGCGATAGGCCTTCACCTTGAAGGCCTCCAGCGTTCGGATGACAATCTCTTCAAGGTCGAACACGAATTTGCGGATGTCGCCGCCACGCTTTTGCAGATCGAGCATGACATAGGCAATGCGCTGGCCGGGGCCGTGATAGGTGTATTGCCCGCCGCGTCCCGTCTCATAAACCGGAAAGCGCGCTTTCAACAAATCCTGTTTCTTCGCGCTGGTTCCGGCGGTGTAAAGCGGCGGATGCTCCAGCAGCCAGATTGTCTCGGGCGCCTCCTTGCGACGGATCGCGGCGACGCGTTCTTCCTGACGCGTGACGGCGTCCGGATAGTCGACGGGCAGGGGAGAGGTGATGAATTCCATACGGTGCTATAATAGATGCTTTTTGTATAACTGAAAGAATAAAGGTTTGAAACGCAGAGCCAGACAGAGACAGACAGAGTATCCTGCAATAATGGGAAATGCGCGAAGCGCACACAAATACCGTGATAAACGCCAGAGTTGTGTTTTCAGGCCGCTTCGCGGCAGGGAAGATAAACAAACTCTGTTTATCTCTGTCTGGCTCTGCGTTTCAAAAAACTATGCCGCGGCGGCGCGGGTGGCGTTCTGTTTCTCGAGATAGAATTCCAGCTTCTGGCGCATGGTTTCGTCGGCCACAAGGCCCAGCTTCGTCCGGCGCAGCAAAATGTCTTCGGCATGGCGCGCCCATTCATGCGTGACGAGGAAATCCACCTCGCGCTGATACAGCCCCGCGCCGAAATGTTCACCCATATCGGAAATATCCGTCACGCCGCCCAGAAGCTCATGCACGCGCGTGCCGTAATGGCTGGCCAGACGCGCCGCCAGATGGTCGGGCAGGAACGGATAGGATTCGATGACGTTCTGTGTGAACGCAGCGAGGCTTTCGGAAAAATCGCCGCCCGGCAAAAACGCGTTGGCCGTCCAGCCGGGGCGCTCTTCGCCGCGCGCCTGGGCGATCATGTCGACGGCTTCCTCGGACAGGCGGCGGAAGGTTGTGATCTTGCCGCCATAGACGCTGAGGATGTTATTGTCGAGAACAAGGGAATAATCGCGGCTGGCTTGTCTTGCGTCGTGCGACGCGTCGGCGTCGAAAACGGGGCGCACGCCGGAAAAGCTGTGCACGATGTCCTCGCGGCGGATGCGCTTGTCGAAATACTGGTTCACCGCCTCGAGCAGATAATCGATCTCCCCGATGGTGATGCGCGGTTCGGCCAATTCGGCTTCGTCGACCTCGAGCTCGGTCGTGCCGATCAGCGTGAACCTGTCCTCGTACGGAATGGTGAAGACGATGCGGCGGTCGGGATGTTGCAGAATATAGGCGTGCTCGCCTTCATACAGGCGCTTGACGACGATGTGGCTGCCCTTGATGAGGCGCAAAGGCCGCGCCGTGTCGCCCGAGCCGTCGATCAGCTTGGCGACGGCGTTGAGGCCCGGCCCCGCTGCATTGACGATGTGGCGCGCATAAAGAAATTCGGGCGTGTAGCCCTTGCGTTGGACGTGAACCTCCCACAGATCGCCCACGCGCCGCGCGCCGAGAAAAACCGTGTCGGGATGCACCGCCGCACCGCGCCATGCGGCATCGAGCGCGTTGAGGATTACAAGGCGCGAATCCTCGACCCAGCAATCGGCATAGACGAAACCTTTTTTCAAAAATTTTTTAAGCGGCTTGCCGAAACGGCTTTGCGAAAAATCAACGCCGTAAGAAGCG
>CBFGSX010000071.1:0-7282 GCA_965651535.1 uncultured Alphaproteobacteria bacterium
GACATCCAGCCAGAAGAAACGCCGTCAAAATCAGGAGGCTTTTTGCGTTCATCAGTTCACACGCGTGGCTGAAACCGACGGCGCGACCGGCATGGTGGCGTTGGGATCGACGCTCGGCACCGACACGGAGACGCAGTTATCAGGACAATAATACAGGCTGACCGGTTGACACGCTCCGCCAGCATTGGCGTCGCAGATCCGCGTCACGCGGACATAAGATTCGGCATCCGCCTCGCCCACCACGATTTGTTTGTTGAGAATGGTTCGCCCGTCGGCATCAAGGGCGCGAAATCCGGTCGCCCCCGGCGCACGCGGCACAATCACCACCGTGCGCGGATTGTCGAGAAATACGCTGGCATGGGCGGGGCTGGCGACGACGACGCTGGCGGCGTCGCGGTCAAGCGTCACCACGTGCGAACTGCCCGGCGCAACGCGAATGGCCTCCGCGTCCTTGGCGGGGGTGGGCATGACGCGGTGGGCGGGGATCGGCACAGCCACCGGATTGGCCGGAGGCAAAGGCTGCGCGCGTTTAGGCTGCAAATCCTTCCAAGATTGCGGCAAACTCAGCCAATCCGCCGCACCGGCAGGGGCAACGATCAGAAACGCGAACACAACGGACAGGATGACTCTCATCAGGGAGCCAGTCTGCACCCGGCTTGGTTAAACCTTTCTTTATGGCGGAAAGGTAAACTCTTAGCATCCTTCAAAGACTTGGAGCTCCGTGACGCGGCCATGGCCACCAACCTGCCCGAAAGTTTCCAGCTGATTTTCCATGACTCGCCTCTGGGCGTGGCGGTGGTGCTGAACACGGATTCCGGATCGCCCGAGAACGGCCTGCTACTTTATGCCAACCCTTCCCTGCTGCGGCTGTTCGAGCAATGGCAGCCCAGCCGCTATGACATCACAACCTTGATCGGCATGATCTGCACCAACGAAGACGGCGACACGATTTTGCCTCTGTCGCGCGAGGCTACGGAACAGCGCCCTTTGGTAACCAAGATCATTCTGGCCGAGGGCCAGAAACGCTGGATCGAGATTCGCACCCAGCCGACGACCATCCTGAACGAAAAAGGGCATTTCTTCTGGATCAACGACATCACGGAAACCAAGGAGCGCGAAGAAAAGGCCCGCCGCGACGCGCGCGAAGCCGATGCCGCCGCCGAAGCGAAGTCCAATTTTCTTGCCACGATGAGCCACGAGATTCGTACGCCGCTGCAAACTATTTTCGGCATGCTCGAGCTGATGACCGAGGAAAGCCCGACCGACAAACAGATTGAAATGATCGCAGCGGCAAAAAACTCGGCCAACGGCTTGCTGGGAATTCTCGACGATATTCTCGATCTGGCCAAGGTCGAAGCCGGCAAGATGGAGCTGGATAATTTTGAAACGCCGCTGCGCACGCTTGTCTATGGCATCATCGAGGCGCTGGAATCCAAGCGCCGCGAGAATAATCTTTATCTCAAGGCCGAGGTTGAAAAAGAAGTCCCCTTCGTCGTCATGGCCGACCCGAAACGCCTGCGCCAGGTCTTGACGAATTTGATCGGCAACGGCCTCAAATTCACGGAAACCGGCGGGTTGACCGTCAAGGTCTCCATGAACGCGCAACACGTCGCGCCACCCGAAGGCGGCATCGTCTTGCGCTACGAAGTTGTTGATACCGGCATCGGCATGTCGCCGGAGGTCGCTGCAAAATTGTTCCAGCCCTTTACCCAGGCCGATAATTCCACCACGCGGCGCTTCGGCGGCACGGGTCTTGGGTTGTCGATCGCGCATCGCATCGTCGAGGCGATGGGCGGACAGATCGGCGTCACCTCCGAAGAAGGCAAAGGCTCGGTTTTCTGGTTCGAGATTCCCTCGGCCGTCGCAAACGAAGATACCGAAGTGCAACTGCCCGACCTCACCGGGTTGACCGTGCTGAGCATCGAAGACCACCCCAAAGGTTCGGTCGAGATCAAAAATTCTCTGCAATCCATGGGCGCGATCGTCACTTCGGTGCCGACGGGCAAGGAAGGCGTCGAACTGGCGACCAAGCGTCCCTTCGACGTGGCGGTGGTCGATCACGGCCTGCCCGATGGCTGGGGCGCGGAATTCATGAAGCAACTGAACAAGATTCGCCCTTTCATGGGCATGATCCTGTATACGGTGCATGACGATTACGACGTCAAACAGATCTGCAAATTCCTCGGCGCGAAATATCTGGCCAAGCCCGCCAGCCGTTTGGGTCTCGGCGAGAGCGTCAAGGCGGCGGCGAAACAGATTCACCGCCTGCCCAAAGACGGGCCGCGCAAATTGCTGATCTGCGAAGACAACGAAACCGTGCGCGACATTTTGACGAAACAGCTGACCAAGCTGGGGATGCAGGCGGATTTCGCCTTTGATGGACAGGAAGCATGGGAAATTTTACAAAAGAAACAGCACGGCATCGTCATCACCGACCTGCATATGCCGCGCATGGACGGCTACGGCCTCGCCAAGGCCGTGCGCAAGCGCGAAGAAGGCGGTGAAGCCCATATGCCCGTCATCGCCATGACTGCCGACGTGCAGCTGGTGCATGAGCAGACTTATCTGAAGCACGGTTTCGATGAATGTTTGCTCAAGCCCGTTTCCTTGGGGCAAATCCGGCAGCTTCTTATTCGCTGGGGATTATTGGAGGAGACGTCATCCCAGACCACGCGCAGCGAAGCCAGCGTGAGTTCAGAGACCCGGCAGGATGATGTGAGCGAAGCGAACGCAAAAGAATCCAAGCCAGACCCCCGCCTGCGCGGGGGAGACACTTCTTCGGGTGTGAAACTGCCCAGCAAACCCGCCATCGATCCGAAAATGGCCGAAGCCCAATTCGGCGCGTTTGACGACGACGCCAAACAGATGATCGGAATGTTCATTCAAATGTCCGAGCCGCAGATCGGCGAAATGCGCGCGGCGTTCGAGAAAAAAGACTGGCCCAAACTCAAGGGCGTCGCGCATTCTCTCAAGGGCGCGGCGCGTTCCGCCTGCTGCCCGCAACTGGGCGATGTCGCCGAAGCCATCCAGAAAAATGCCGAAGCCGGCAACGTCGCCAACGATGTGATGGCACCGCTCGAGCCTGCGTTTGAAAATGTGAAATCCGCCTTTAAGGCATTATAATTGAAACGCAGAGCCAGACAGAGAACGCAGAGATTTCTGCAATAACTTGAAAATTTGTCATTCCCGCGAAAGCGGGAATCCAGAAAAATATGAAGATGGATGCCGTCTTTCGACGGCATGACGGCTTGTGAGATTCTCCCTGTTTATCTCTGTCTGGCTCTGCGTTTCAAAAATCCCGTCCAGCCAACTGAAAACACGAAGCAACCCCGCGCTTGACGCGGGGTCCTTGCGTTTCCCCGAGGACCCCGGCCCAAGACCGGGGTTACGGATGGTTTTTAATCCTATTGCGCCGTCCAGCCGCCATCGATGGAAATCATCGAGCCGGTGATATTCGCCGCCGCGTCGGAACATAAAAACGCGGTCAGGTCGCCGACCTGTTCGACCGTGGTGAATTGCTTGGTCGGCTGCGCGCCCAACAGCACGTTTTTGACGACATCCTCCTCGGACATATTGCGAGCCTTGGCGGTGTCGGTGATCTGGTTTTCTACCAGCGGCGTCTTGACGTAGCCGGGACAGATGGCGTTGACCGTGACGCCTTTTTGCGCCACTTCGAGCGCGACGGATTTCGTCATGCCCGCCAGGCCGTGCTTGGCCGCGACATAGGCCGATTTGAACGGGCTGGCCACCAGCGCGTGCGCCGAGGCGATATTGACGATGCGTCCCCAGTTTTTTTCCTTCATAAGCGGCAGCGCGTGACGGATGGTGTGAAACGACGCGACCAGATTGATCGCGATGATCGCCTCCCATTTCTCGGGCGGGAATTCGTCGATGGGGGAAACATGCTGGATGCCTGCATTATTCACCAGAATATCCACGCCGCCCAGTTTGTCTTTGGCGGTTTTCACCATCTCCTCGATCTCACGCGGCTTGGTCATGTCCGCACCATGGAACAACACGGTCACGCCCGTTTCCTTGGCAAGATTGGCGCGCGTCGCCTCGATCGCCGCGGCATCCCCAAGGCCGTTCAACAGGACATGAACGCCCTCGCGGGCCAGTTTTTGCGCGATGGCCAGCCCGATCCCGCTGGTCGAGCCGGTGACGATGGCGGTTTTTCCTTTGAGCATGACGTTCCCCCTCATTGCTTTCCGTCGCATTCTCTTTATTTTAGGCCATCTTGCGTAGAATGACCAGTATGCACATCGAAGAAGAACCCCTTGCCCCGCCCCGTTCCTGCGACCATCCCGGTTGCGATAATGAAGGCCTGTATCCCGCGCCCAAAAGCCGCGAGCGGCTGCGCGACCATTATCATTTCTGCCTTGACCATGTGCGCGAGTATAACGCGAAATGGAACTATTTCGCCGGCTGGTCGCAGGAAAAAATCTACGAGCAGATGCGCCGCGACCTGACGGGCGACCGTCCCACATGGCCCGTCATGGATACGATCAAGATGGAAAAGCGCCTGCACGATTTCATCCGAAGCTGGAACCGCAACACCAAGGCGCAGACGCCGCAAAATTCCGCCTTGTCCAAAGAAGCCGCCGCGCTCGAAACCTTGGGCCTGCCGCCGGATGCCGCCGAGAAAACCGTCAAAACCCGCTATCGCGAGCTGGTTAAACGCTATCATCCGGACAAGAATCCTGATAATCCTAGGAGTGCGGAACGCTTCAAGCGCATCGCCGAAGCCTATGCCGTCCTCAAAAACCTGTGGCAGGGAAAATGACCAAGACAAAACGCGTTGGCGTGAAATTCGAAACCCCCGACCTGACCGTCACGGCGCGCGACGTGTTCGGCATCGAGTGCGACTGGAAAATTCCGGCCTTTTCGGAAATCGGCGAACACGTCCCCGATCTCGACCCGCATTACAGCTTTGACCCCGACACGACCATGGCGATCCTCGCGGGGTTTCTGCACAATCGCCGCGTGATGATCCAAGGCCTGCACGGCACCGGAAAATCCAGCCATATCGAACAGGTGGCGGCGCGTTTGAATTGGCCGTGCATCCGCATCAACCTCGACAGCCAGATCACGCGCACGGATTTGCTCGGGCGCGACGCATTGATCGCCGACGGGCACGATGTCATCACCAGTTTCAACGAAGGCTTGTTGCCTTATGCGCTGCGCAATCCGTGCGCGCTGGTCTTTGACGAATATGATGCGGGCCGCCCGGATGTGCTGTTCGTCATCCAGCGCATTTTGGAACTGGATGGAAAACTGACGTTGCTCGAAAGCAATCAGGTTATCACGCCGCACCCGCATTTCCGTCTTTTCGCTACGGCGAACACGCTGGGCCTCGGCGACAGCACGGGGCTATATCACGGCACGCAAGTCCTGAACCAAGGCCAACTTGACCGCTGGCATATCGTCACGACGCTGAACGGCCTGCCGCCCGAGCGCGAGATTGCGATTACGCTTGCCAAGGTCAAAGCGCTGAACACGGCGGAAGGAAAAGAACAAGTCAAGAACATGGTCATGTTCGCCAATTTGACGCGCACGGGTTTCGAGGCGCGCGATATTTCGCAACTCATGTCGCCGCGCACGGTTTTGTCATGGGCGGAAAACCTTGTGATTTTTGGCGATATCGACCGCGCCTTCCGCCTGAGTTTTTATAACAAAGTCGACGTCAACGAGCACCCGGTTCTCGATGAATACTATCAACGCTGTTTTGGAAGACTGCCGAAGTCATGAAGCTCCTATCCTGTCATTCCCGCGCAGGCGGGAATCCAGTTAAAACCTCTAGTTTCATGCCACTGGATCCCCGCTTTCGCGGGGATGACAAATAGAATGATATGACCCACACAAACGAGACCGACACGCTTGAATCTTTCCAAGCCGCTACGGCGGCGACATTGCGCGCTCTGGGCAAATCCCCCGCGCATGAGGTCGTGTTCGGCGCGCTGTATCATTCCGGGCCCGAGCAAACCGAATTTCCGCTTGTCGCCGACGCGCCTATCCTGCGCGCGCTGTCGGATCTTCAGGCCGCCTCTTTGCGTTACGGCGCGGCGCAGGAAAAAATCTCGGACAATGCCGCCAAGAACGAGTTCTTCCGCTTTCTCGACGAAGCGCGCGAAGCCGCATGCCTTGCGCAGGATTTCGGCGGCGTGCGGCACAATGTCACGCATTTTTGGCAAACGCATCCGGGGATCGACTTCCGCAACCTGACCCAAAGCGACCCGCCCAACGGCGAATTGGGCGCATGGGTTCAGGAAATTCGTCTGGGACTGATGGGGAACGCGCCGGAAAACCCCATGCTGTCCGGCTTTGTCGCCTTGCTCAAAACGGAAATTTTTTCTCCCGAACATTTCCGCAAAACCGCCAAACAGCTGATCGACAATCTGTGGCAGGATCACGCGCCGCCGACGGATGAAACGACCGAGTCCGAAGCGCCGCGGGCCGTTTCCAATTCCGAAGAACCGCCAAGCCCGTCCGAAGAACCCCAGACGCTCGAGGCCGCGCCGAAAGAGGAAACCGATCTGCCACCTCCGCCTGCGGGCGGCGCGCAAGGCGAGGAAACGCAGCTGGACGCGGACGGCGCGCTGGATGACGGCCTCAACGACGCCTTGCCCGACGCACCGCCCGACAGCGCGCAGATGGCGCGGTATCATGTCTACACCACCGCCTATGACGAGATTGTCCACGCCGACAAATTGGCCGATATCCGCGAGCGGCAGAAACTGCGTCGCGATTTGGAAACACAGCTCCAGCCGTTCCAGCGTTTGATTCAAAAACTGGCGCTACGTTTGCAAAAGCAACTGCAAAGTTTCCAGCCCGTCGGCTGGCAACGCGGATTAGACGACGGCGATCTCGATCTGCACCGCCTCGCTGCCGTTTATGCGCATCGCCGCCGCCACGCTCCCGCGATTTACAAGCAACCGCAAATGGGCCTCGCCCGCGACAGCGTGGTGACATTGCTTTTGGACAATTCCGGTTCGATGCGTGGGCGGCCGATTTTGATCACGGCACTTTGCGCCGATATTCTGGCGCGCACCTTGGAACGCTGCGGCGTGAAGGTGGAAATTCTGGGTTATACCACGCGCGCCTGGAAAGGCGGCAATCCGTTTAAGGAATGGAACGACGCGGGGCGCAAGCCGCATCCCGGACGCCTGAACGAATTGCGGCATATCGTTTACAAAAGCGCCGATCAAAACTGGCAGAGCGCGCGGCTGAATATCGGCGTGATGCTCAAGGAAGGCGTGCTGCGCGAGAATATCGACGGCGAGGC
>CBFGSX010000072.1:0-7117 GCA_965651535.1 uncultured Alphaproteobacteria bacterium
AGCTGCATCGCGGCCAGCACCTTGCGCTCGGCATAGGTCAAATACGCCATCGCCAGAATAAGCGGCACCGTGACCGTCAGGATTTTGCCCAAAATCCCCAGCAGCGGCATAACATAGAGGGTGATGAATTCGTTCATGCTTTACTCCGCCGCCATGGGGATGTCGTCTTCAAGGAAAGCCTCGACGCATTTCGCCATGGTCTCCGATGCGCGGGAAATCGCGCAGGTCTGATAGAAATTCGCAATCGGCGACACCAAAGGCGTGTTGTCGGTCGGATAGGGTTTGCCCAGCGCCTTCCACGCCGTCGGCACAATCGCGTCAATCTTGCCGAATACCGGATTGATGTCGATCATGCGCTGGCGCAATTCGCTCAAGGAATTATACGGCAGTGTTTTCCCCTTGCCGACACGTTCCGACAGAGCGCGCAGAATTTTCCAATCTTCTTTGGCTTCGCCCGGCGGGAACATGGCTTGGCGCGCCTGTTGCGGACGGCCTTCAGTATTCACGTAGATCGCGTTTTTCTCGGTAAAGGCCGAACCCGGCAAAATCACATCGGCGCGTCCGGCCAGCACATCGCCATGATGCCCTTGATAGATCACAAAAGCCTCACCAAATTGTGCCGGATCAATCTCATCGACGCCGAGGGCGTAAATCGTCTCGATCTTACCCTTTTGCGCCGCTTCGAGAATGCCGCGCGTAGCCAACCCGCCACGCTGCGGCACAAAGCCCAGATCAAGCGCCCCGACACGCGCCGCCGCGTTTTGCAGCACGTTATAGCCGTTCCATGTTTCCGTTACAATATTGTGTTTCTGCACAAATTCGCCAAGCAATGCCTGGATCGCGGCACCGTCGCGGCGCGCGAATACGCCCGCGCCGACAATGACCATCGGCTTGTCGCCCAAATCGGCTTTCTGGCGCAGCATATCGTGCAGGACTTTGACGCCGTCACCCAGATGCGTCACGGGATAATTGTAATCGCGCATTTCCCCGATCACGGAAACCGGCACTTTGCGCTCGAGCCAAGCGCGGCGGATGCGGGCGTTGACCATCGCCGCTTCCCAGCGCGGATAGGTTCCGACCAGCAAAATCGACGTGGCTTGATCGATGCCGGCAATCGTCGAATTCATGATATAGGCACTGCGCGAGGACGTATCGTATTCCGCACCGTCCTGACGGCAATCCAGATGCGGCGTCTCGAGCAGCACCATCACATCCTTGAGCGCGGTGATGCTTTCGCAATCGGCCTGATCGCCGACCAGCGCCGCCAGTTTTTCGCCGGGTGTTTCTTTCAGACGCGCGGCAACAACATCCAAAGCCTCGTCCCACGTCGCGGGAACCAGTTTATCGCCCTTGCGGATATAAGGTTTGTCGAGACGCTGGCGCTTCAGCCCGTCATAGGCAAAGCGCGTCTTGTCGGAAATCCATTCTTCGTTGATTTCCTCGTTCAGGCGCGGCAGCACGCGCATCACCTCGGCATTGGCGCGGGTATCGACGCGGATCGCGCTGCCGACGGCGTCCATGACGTCGACGGTTTCGGTCTTGCGCATTTCCCACGGGCGCGCCTTGAATTCATAAGGCTTGCTGGTCAAAGCGCCGACGGGGCACACGTCGATGATGTTGCCGGAAACTTCGGAATTGACGAATTTTGAAATGAACGTGCCGACCTCGGTATCCTCGCCGCGGCCCAACAGGCCCAGATCGGGAACGCCCGCAATCTGCTCGCCGAAACGGATGCAGCGCGTGCAATGGATGCAGCGCGTCATCGTGGTTTTAATCAACGGGCCAAGGTCTTTGTCTTTGACGGCGCGCTTGTTCTCATGAAAGCGGCTGCGGTCAAAGCCATAGGCCACGGCCTGATCCTGCAGGTCGCATTCGCCGCCCTGATCGCAGATCGGGCAGTCCAGCGGGTGGTTGATAAGCAAAAACTCCATTACGCCCTTGCGCGCTTTTTTGACGATCTCGGAAGTCGTGCGGATTTCCATCCCCTCGGCGGCCTTGATCGCGCAGGACGGGATCGGCTTGGGCGCGCCGACCTGCTCGACGAGGCACATCCGGCAATTCGCCGGAACAGATAATTTGTCGTGATAACAGAAACGCGGAATTTCGACGCCGACCGTCTCGCAGGCCTGCAGGACGGACAGGCCGTCCTGAACTTCTACGTCGATTCCGTCGATTTTAAGCTTGGGCATGAACACACCTGAATGAATGCCGCTATCAAAGCAAAAAACGGCCCCATTGGCTAGGTTTGGATTTAAATTATGACTATTACGACCCGCAGGCCAAAAGCGGCGCGGCGATCACCTCTTTCGCCCCCTGCGCGAGGAGTTTGTCCGCCACCGCACGGCCCAGAGCCGTCGCGTCCGCGCCCTCGCCCGAAGCGTGCAAAACCGTCGCCCCGTCAAGGCTGGCGACCAGCCCGCGCAGCTTCAAGCCCTGCATTGTCTTTTCGGCATAACCCGCGATGGCAGAATGACAATTTCCATCCAGAGCGCGCAGCATTTCGCGCTCGGCGGCCGAAACGCTTTCCGCCTCAATCGAGTTGACCTCGCGCAGGAAAGGACATTTCGCAATGTCCTCGCGGCGCAGTTGCAGCACCAGCGTCCCTTGGCCCACCGCCGGAAGCATTTCCTCGGGCTCGTAAATATGCGTGGCGTGCTGTTGCAGGCCGAGGCGCCCGAGGCCCGCATAGGACAGCACCATGCCATCGAATTCGCCGTCCATCAATTTGCGCATCCGCGTGTCCACGTTGCCGCGCAACGGGATGATGGTCACGCCGGGATAAAGATGCTTCAGCAAGGCCTCGCGCCGCGGCGAAGAAGTGGCGAAAGTCAGACCCGCGCCGTCGCCTTTTTTCGGGGCCGTCTTGCCGCCGCCCATGATGAGCGCGTCGCGCGGATCGTCGCGCGTCAAAAAGCACAGCAATTCCAAATCGGGATGCATCGGGATATCGCCGGGGATATCCTTCAGGCAATGAATGGCGCAATCGATCTCGCGATCCAACAGGCGCTGTTCGAGGTCTTTGACAAAGGCGCCCTTGCCGCCGAGTTTTTTCAGGTCGCCCTGATTTTTATCGCCTTCCGAGGCGAATGTCCGGATCTCGAGGCCGTGTGGCGCGCCGGATTTCTCCACGAGGTCTTTGGCCTGTTGGGCCATGACCATCGCCATTTTGCTGGGGCGGGTGCCGAGGATAAGCGGTCGATTCATGTGGGCAGTTTAGGCGTTTGAACGCGAGACTCAAGTCTCTCTATTCCATGGTCCTCGGACTTGTTCCGGGGACCCATTTGTGGGCCTCCGGGCCAAGCCCGAAGGCCGTTCTAATATTGACTTCGCTTCAAATCCGCACAACCATTCACCCATGTCCTTTCAATACCCCGCCCCCGGCTATCCCGTTTCGCGCCTACGCCGCTTGCGTCAAACCCCCGCCATGCGCGAAGTTTTCGCCGAAACGCGCCTGTCGGTCAACGATTTCGTGCTGCCGATTTTCGTCGAGGAAGAAATCAAGGAACGTCAGGAAATCAAGGCTCTGCCCGGTCATTTCCGCGAGAGCGAGTCGTCTTTGCCCCGCTATTTGGAGCAAATCGCCAAAGCCGGGATTAAATCCGTTCTTCTGTTCGGCGTCAGCCACAAAAAAGACGCGACCGGCTCCGATTCATGGCGCGAGGACGGACTGCTGGCGCGCATGACGAAAATCGTCAAAAAGACGACGCCGGAACTGGTCACCATTCTTGATATGTGCTTCTGCGAATACACGGATCATGGCCATTGCGGCCCGATCGACGACCATGGCTGCGTGGTCAACGACGCTTCCGTTGCCAATCTGGGCAAGGCCGCCGCGGTCGCCGCCGCCTCGGGTGCGGATATCATCGCCCCGTCCTCGATGATGGACGGTCAGGTACATGGCATTCGCAGCGCGTTGGATGCGGCGGGATTTTTGGAAACGCCGATCATGGCTTATGCCGCGAAATATGCCTCGGCCCTTTACGGCCCGTTCCGTCAGGCGGCAGGTTGCAGCCTGAAACAAGGCGACCGCAAAACATACCAGATGAACCCCGCCAACCGCACCGAAGCTTTGCGTGAAGTGGCGTTGGATGTCGCCGAGGGCGCGGATTGCCTGATGGTCAAACCCGCCATGGCGTATTTGGATATCATCCGCGATGTCAAAAACAATTTCCCGCTGCCGCTTGCCGCCTACCACGTGAGCGGCGAATACGCGATGCTGAAATCAGCGGCAGCCGCTGGCCTTTTGGACGAACGCGCCGCCACGATGGAAATCTTGACGGCCATCAAACGCGCCGGCGCGGATCAGATCATTACCTATACGGCACTCGATGCGGCGGGTTGGTTGCGCTAACGGCAGCCCGGCTCGTCGATTGAAAACTTCTTATTGACCGGATCAATCGTCGCCATCGCACCGAACGGCATCACGAAAATCGGATCGACATGGCCGAAATCCATCTGGGTAACGATCGGCATATCGGGACGATCAAATTCTTTTGTCACCTGTTTCAGCACATCGTCGTATTTCGACCAATTTTCCAACGGAATGCCGTCCGGCTTGGCGAACAGGATACCCTTCAAATTTTGAATAATGCCCTGCGCTCCCAAACAGCGCATATTATACAAGAATTGGTCGGCGCTGATGGCATCTTCCGAATTTTCAACAAATAAAATAGCGTCCTTCCATGTTTCCGCTTTCGGCCATATTTTTGAACCGACGAACATCATTAGGACTTCGCCACAGCCACCAATTAGACGACCTGAAACTTTTTGATCGCCCTGAATATACTTCCAGTCCGTTTGCGGCTCCATCACATTCTTTTCGCTCTGACGATTCATATCTTCCCATCGAATACGGGTCTTACTCCAGCCCTCGGGTGCTGGCCCGATCTCGCCAATGATTTCGTTCGAAAACAATGTTCTTTTGATAGATTGCACAACATAGTCATGCATCTCAACATTCTCGGCAAACTGAACCATCACTGCCGGGCCGTTAAAAGCACGCAACCCTGCGTGCAGACACATGAAATTTGTTACGGCAGTATCTGAATAGCCCATAAAGACTTTAGGATTCTTACGGATAATGTCGTAATCAATCTTGTCAATCAGGCGCACGGAATCGCTGCCGCCGATATTCGAAATAATGCCTTTGATCGACGGATCGGTAAACGCCTGCATCAAATCATCGGCGCGCGCCTGCGGATTATTATAGATGAAATCCGGGCTTTTCAGCGTATTCGCCATTTCCACGACCTGAAGGCCGAAGACTTTTTCCAGACGTTCCTTGCCGCGAAAATAGCGATGCTGGAATTTCGGATCGCCTGCCCCGCCCCAAGAAAGCGATACCGTCGTCACCTTGTCGCCGGGTTTCAGATGCTGCGGGATAACTAAATTTGAAAGATTCATTCGACATACTCAAAACGTTTGACGGTTTTATCTTCTATATCAACCATGCCGTTAAACTCATCATACGGTCGGGTAAAAACCGGATCGTCGCCGTATTCTTCTTTCAGGTCGGGGCATTCATAAAGTGCTTTGTATAAAACGATTTTGCCGCCCGTCACCGTATCAAGCGCCACGCCGATAGCGTTATAAAACTTGCCTTTGTAATGTCGGTATTTTCCGAGTTTCATTTCCACTCACTTGTCATTCCGAGTTGCGCGAGGAATCTCGGCACAATACCACGCTTCCTGCCGAGATCCTTCGCTTCCACCTTCGCCGAGGCTTCGGCTGACAAGTCGCTCAGGATGACAAGGAAAGAACATCACGCCGCCTTTAGATTCTTGCGATAGGCCAGAATACGCGCCTCGACTTCAGGGCGGTAGTGTTTCATCAAAGCCTGAATGGGCCAGGCCGAGGCGTCGCCATGGGCGCAGATCGTATGGCCTTCGATTTCTTTGGACACGTCCAACAGCATATCAATCTCGGCGATCTCGGCATTGCCCGTGACCATGCGATTCATCACGCGCATCATCCAGCCCGTGCCCTCGCGGCAGGGCGTGCATTGGCCGCAGCTTTCATGCGCATAGAAACGCGCCAGACGCGCGATGATTTTCACGACATCCGTCGTTTTATCCATGACAATCAGACCGCCCGTCCCCAGAGACGAACCCGACGCCTTGAGGCTCTCGTAATCCATCAACACGGTTTCGCACAATTCCTTGGGCAGGATCGGCGTGGAGGAGCCGCCGGGGATCACGGCCTTGAGATTCTCCCAGCCGCCGCGGACTCCCCCCGCATGGCGTTCGATCATTTCCTTCATCGGCAGGCCCATTGCCTCTTCGACATTGCACGGCGCGTTGACATGGCCGGAAATGCAATAAAGCTTGGTGCCTTTGGATTTTTCCGTGCCAAAAGACGCAAACCATGCGCCGCCGCGTTTCAAAATGTCGGGCACGGAAGCTATCGTCTCGACATTGTTGACCGTCGTCGGACAGTTATACAAACCCGCCATCGCCGGAAAAGGTGGCTTGTTGCGCGGCATCCCACGCTTGCCTTCCAACGATTCCAGCAGCGCGCTTTCCTCGCCGCAAATGTAGGCACCCGCGCCGCGATGCACGGCGATGTCGAAATCCCATCCCGAGCCGCAGGCATTTTTGCCGATCAGCCCGGCCTCATAGGCTTCGGCAATGGCCTGACGCGTCTCGGAGGCTTCGTTGGCGAATTCGCCGCGGATATAAATATAGGCCTGGTGTGCGCCGATGGCAAAACCCGCCATCAACGCGCCCTCGATCAGCTTATGCGGTTCGTTGCGCAGAATGTCGCGGTCCTTGCACGTGCCCGGCTCGGACTCGTCGGCGTTGATGACAAGGTAATGCGGACGGTCGGATTGCTTTGGCATGAACGACCATTTCGTCCCCGTCGGGAAACCCGCCCCGCCGCGCCCGCGCAGGCCGGATAACTTCATCTCTTCGACGATCCAGTCGCGGCCCTTGGCCAGCACGGCTTTGGTGCCGTCCCAGTCGCCGCGCTTTTTCGCGTCTTTCAGCGCGTGGCTCTGGAAGCCGTAGATATTCGTGAAAATCCTGTCTTTGTCGTGTAAAGATTCTACCATCTTTTTTCCTATCTTGTCATCCTGAGGGCGCAGCGCCCGAAGGATCTCGGCACTGACCGAGATTTC